>JALVEF010000525.1 GCA_027031185.1 Saprospiraceae bacterium | reverse complement strand
GCTAAAATGGCCTTTTCGCGCCTGTCTTTGGTAAAATTTTCTCACGTAGCGCTGCTACGCATCGAAAATTTTACCTTCGACATCCACGAAAATGCCTATTTTATCCCTAAAAACAGGAGCACCCAAACAGTTACTAATTTTCTCATGTAGCGCTGCTACACATCGAAAATTTTAGCTTCGGTAGGCACAAAAATGCCTATTTTATCCCTAAAAACAGGAGCACCTAAACAGTTACTTTTATTCAAAAACAGCGGGTTCCTAAATAGTTGGCTTTTGTGCGTGTCAGGTTCGCCTGTGTCAAAACAAAGACTATGAGAACATTTTGGGTTTACTTTTGGACGGTAGTCACCGTTGTATGGATTTTTAGCGGTACGATTTGGATAGGGAGGCGGCTTTGTCCCCGCCAGATGAGCAACAAATTGTTGTTTGATCCGTATGAAATGCCGGAGCGCAATGGCATCCGCCCGGATCCCGGCCCGGCACAATCTACGCTTTCTATGACCGGAGCGGTGGATGCGGGTATCCTGCCGCGTAAAATATCAGATGATGAATCTACCGGACGTTTTCGTGGTGTTTATTTTGCTGGTTGGGGCATCGGCTCTGGGCTTTCTGGTGGCATGGTTGGTACGTCAGAGTCGCATTGACAAATTGCAGGATTTGATTCATTCGCTGGAGGCAGACCGCACCATCAGCGATGCGCAAGTCAAAAAATTTGAAAAAGAGAAAGAAGGTCTTCGCGAAGAAATTGCCAAATACAAGGATTTGTACAACGGCCAGCTGAGTCAAAACCAAAAACTGGTCACCCGTCTGGAGCAAAGCGAAAGAGAAGTAACGGAGCTGCAGGCCAAGATTCAGCATCTGACGGAGATGTTGTTGCAAGCCACCGCTCAGTTGGAAAGTTTGCAAAGTGATTTGGCGTCTCATCCCAAGTCCGCCGGGCGCGTGATCTCTGAGCGCCGGATTGTGCGGCCCCGTCAGGAGACGCGGGAGTTCTTAACGCTGATTGATAAGTCCGGAAAGCCACGCCCCGGGTCTCCGGAAAAGGCCTGAGCTTAGTGAGCCGGTTTATTCCATTTTCGCAATTGGTGGAGCACGGCGCGAAAGTCCTTGGGTAGTTCGGCGGTGAAGTTCAGATGCTGCCCCGTGCCAGGATGCGTAAAACCCAGCGATCGCGCATGCAGCGAGACGCGCGTCATCAAAGGGCGCTCCTGTGCTTCTTTGCCCTGTTTGTATTTCCCCCTTTTGATTTCAGACAGCTTGAATTCGGAGCGGCCGCCGTACAGGTAGTCCACGGCAAGTGGATAGCCGATCGAGGCGAGATGTACACGTATTTGGTGCAGCCTGCCGGTGTGGATGCGTGCCTGTACAAGCGTGAAATACCGGAAACGTTCCAATACCCGGAAGTCTGTACGGGATGCTTTGCCGCGCGGGTGGATGAGCATTTTATTGTACTTGACCGTAGAGCGTGCCAAGGGTTTGTCAATGGTGCCGCTGTCTTCTACCATCTGCCCCTGCACGAGCGCCCAGTATATTTTTTCTACGCGGCGGTTCTCAAAGTCCAGGGACAATCGGCGGTGCGCATCAGCATGGCGCGCAAAAACCAGGGCCCCACTCGTCTCCTTGTCCAGACGGTGCACGACGAATATCTTGCCGTACCGTTCTTTCAGGAAGTCCTTGAGATTGAACTTGCCCGGTGCATAGCGGTCGGGCACGGTCAGAATCATGGCGGGCTTGTTGACCACCACAATGTCCTCATCTTCGTGGATGATAGTTAGCTTGGGTTGCTTCACGTGACAAATTCTATTCGATGAGCCGGTCTGTCATGGCAAAGTTAGGCATTATCCACGGGTAGCCGGATCAAAAAATGCTTCTGTATCCCAAATGGATTTTGGCGGCCCGTGGGTCAAAGCGGTGGCCGGCTTCTTTGCCCAGCGCATAGCTGATACTCAGTACACTGTTTTTGCTGCGGATGTTTAGGCCGGCGCCGATACCGTACAGGTTTAGGCCATCGCGCCGGGTGCGCGCCGGATCGGGACGTGAGATCCGGCCGTAATCCCCGAAAATAAACAAGAAAGCGTAGCGGTCAAAATGCAGGCGGTATTCCGCACTGGTCACCGAATAGAAGTCGGCGACCAGGCTTTCTTCAGAAAATCCGCGCATCAAGTCGTGGCCACCGATGCGGTATAGTTCGTTGTAAGCGGGCAGAGAAGCCGTCCCCACGTAGCCGTTACGGCTACGTAAACTTATTACTTGGTTTGGGAATAGGGGAATAAACCAGCTCAAGTCGGCTTCGGTCTGCCACTTCCATTTGTTATTTTCCAGACTATCGTACAGCCTGGCAAATGAAAAGTCCGGTTCCTGAGGAATGGTGAGCTCCAAAATGCGGGGGTTGCGTTGATAGCGATGGGTGCCCGCTCCGCTTTTGATGCGCAGTCGGCCGCCACGCATGGGAGCAGGCGCGTAGTCCAGGTGCGTCCACTGAAATTCCAGGCCAAGGAGCCGGGAGATATAGTCCAAATTGGCCGGCAGCTGGCGAGTGGCTGTCAGCAGCGCCCGGTTGATACCGAGCAGTATGGATTGGTCCTGATGTATGAAAAAACGCCAACCAACTTGCCGGCCCGCCGGTATCGAAGCAGCCACTTCGGCGGACAGATTCAGAAAAGATGTGTCTTGCTTGTACAAGGCAAATTGGCCGTCCGGTACCAATGGGAGCCCCAGTAGGTAGGGATAGCGTACCCGAATATCCAATCGCTGTGTCCGGGGGCCCGTGCGGTCAAATTTCAAGTACAGTCGCTCCCCGTTTCGCAGGATGTTTTTTAGATCCAAGAAGATATTGCCCACCAACTGGACGGCATGGCCGGGCCGGGGGTCCGGCAACACGCCGATGAGAAAATTGAATTGGTTGGCTCGTTTGCGCTGCAAGCGCAGGCGCACAAGGGCTTGTGCGCCTGCTATTTGCATTTGCACTGAGTCGGGGCTGGTGACAAAGTCCAGTGTATGGAGACGGTGGTGTATTTGGCGGATATGTCGAATGTCAAAGACGTCTCCCGGGCGGATGTGCAGATAATTGGCCAGGAAGCGCCGGGAAACCGGTGCGTTGTCTCCCAAATCGAGTGGTGCATAGCGTACGATCGGGCCGGTGCGTACGACCGGGCGTGCCCGCAGGCTATCCCCCCGGATGCGGGCATCGGCCAGGTACACGCTCGCCAGTGGATAACCGGCGCGAAGCGCTTTTTCAAGCAGCGCTTCCAAAAAGTCGCCCAGCTGAGCCGGCGAAAATCGCTGCCCCCGATGCCGCTGCGCTCGCAGCGGCATCGGGACGCTGTCCAGTTGCAGGTGTGCCATTGAAATCTTTGGCCCGCGATAGAGCCAGGCGACGACCGTGTCCCCGGCCCAACGGATGGAATCCACCGATGCCAGCAAGTGGCCTTGCCGGATCCGTCGGTAACGCCACCGGTGCAAATACTGCCTGACAGCGAGCGAGTCCGGTTTTTTTTGATGCGGTCGCAGGGTGCAATCGGCGCAGTGCAGGTACAAATGCACCTGGCAACCGGCCGGCCGCGATAGGGAAAGCAGGAGCAGTACCCAAATAATGTGCTTCAAATCGAAAGAGAGTTTATCCATTCAAACGCACGCAGCGCGGCATATTGTTTTCGAGAGAAAAGGGGATCGGCCCTTTTAGGGGCCGATGAGGTCGGCACCATACCACAGCGTACAGAAAAAAAAAATAAAGCCAATGCCTAATATCCTGATATGCATAAAATTGGTTATGTGTTGGATACTGTTTTCGTGCCGGTTAAATACGGCAAGAAAAAAGATTTGTGCATCTGGGGCAGAGGAGGTAGCTTTGATGGCCCGATATTTTGGACGAAAGGGTACTCCCCGGTTTGAAATCTCCCTTATCTTTATCGTTGTGTTTTTGTAACTGTTTTAGGTACCCGCTGTTTTTGCCTTAAAAACAGGAGCACCTAAACAGTTGCGTGTTTTTTACCCTTGCCCCTTTTTGCAGGTAATCTGCCGGTTTGCCGGGCAGCGTTATATCTGCTAAGGTGGTCTATTATCGCGGGGAGCATAGCTTGTGATCCCCGGCCATTGTCGAGTGGAAGCAGTTGGGTGCTTTCTCGTCGCGGTATTAATAAGACGTTTTAGGGCCCCCTTGGCTTTTGTGCTAAGACGCGCTTGTTGAGTTATGAGTTGGTAACTGTTTAGGTACCCTCTGTTTTTGTGCTAAAATGCCCTTTTTGCACCTACCTTTGCCAAAATTTTCTCATGTAGCGCTGCTACACATCGAAAATTTTAGCTTCGGTAGGCACAATAATGCCTATTTTATCCCTAAAAACAGGAGCACCTAAACAGTTACATGAGTTGAAAATGTCTATTTTGTCACAAAGAACAGGGACACCTAAACAGACACGATGAAGTAATAGAGACGAGCACCCCGGTATCCCCCGACACACGTTACAAAACAACAAAACAAACACTAATGCGCACCAGACTTTACTTGTCCGTTGTATTGGCTCTTTTTATTGGTTTTGTCGCTCGAGGCCAGCTCCAGGTAACTCCATGTGGCCCCGGTGATTCCTTAATCTATGACAACTGCCAAAATGCCTGCGCCATTTGTGATATTGGCCTGTTGGATGGCTTTTCATCTAGTAATACAGGCTGGACACCGGACAATACAGACGCTTTGGATGGGATATGCGGTGGCAGTGGTACCATTGAAAACAATGCCTATGCGGCCTTTGTGGCCAGTAGTTCTACGCTTGAACTCCAAATTAACTATTCCAACTGTACCGGGGGGATGGGTTCGGCTCTCGGTATTCAGGCCTGGATACTGGAAACTTCTGATTGTACAAATTTTACCCAGCTTGCCTGTGAAGTTAACTCTTCGCAGGCGGCGACCGATAGTTTTACTTTGACCGCCACCAATTTGAATCCGGGACAGACGTATTATTTGATGCTGGATGGTTTTGGTGGGTCCGTGTGTGATTTTTCTATTCACGTCCTTCAGGGAGCGGGCAATCCGCCTGTCGGCCCGTCCACACCGATCACCGGTCCGCAAAACGTATGCCCCGGGGAGACGGGGATTTATTCATTCGGTCCGGTGACCGGTGCGTATTACGTGGATATCGAACTGCCACCCGGCGCCACCATTAACGGCCAGTCGGGTATTGTGACGACTACACTCAACCAGGGATTCCCTACTGACATATACATTGATTTCGGCACGGCCACTACCGGTCAAATCTGCATGACTCCCTACAATGGCTGTAACGTGGGTAATCAGGTATGCCTCCCCGTGACCGTTGCACCTATCCCGCCTACCATATTGCCTCCCGATACCATCTGCTATGGGGACTCCTTTACTTGGATTAATGGTATGACATATACCAATAACAACCCTTATACTTTTGAGCAGACTACTCCTTTGAGCGTCACGTTAGGTGGAGGCGCCAGCGGCTATTGTGACAGCATCGTCACACAGGACATGATATATCTGCCCAACTATAATTCTACGGGCGGGACACTATATGCTTGTCAAGGCGATACCCTCAACTTCAACGGGCAGCAAATCACCGCAAGCGGCACTTATACCGTCACCTTGACGTCCGTCCACGGCTGTGACAGCACGGTTACTACGGATATTATCTTTATTCCCAACGATGCTACTACCAACGGCCCGGTTACCATTGATTGCAACACCAACACACAATTGGTAGGTTCCGGTACCACTTCAACCGGTACATACGCGTGGTATGATCCCAACGGCAATCTGGTAGGCAATACGCTTACCATCACACCTACTATGGGCGGAAATTATTACTTTGTCGTCACCAATACGCAAAATGGGCATACCTGCGTGGATACAGCTTATGCCGCTGTGACAGACAATACCACGGTGGTAAATGTGACGACCACGGACGGCACGATAGATTGTAATAATCCCACGACAACGATCTCCGCAACTTCAAACATTGGTGTTGCGAACTATTCGTGGTCCGGTCCGGGCGGCTTTACTTCCATCCAACAAAGTCCGGTGGTGAGTGCGGCCGGCACGTACAATGTGACGGTGACCGATCCGATTAGCGGCTGTACGGGTACGGGTACGGCGACGGTGACGGACAATTCTATCGTGGTGGATGTGACGACGGCGGATGCCACCCTGGATTGCAACAATCCGACGGGGGCGATTAGTGCTACATCCAGTGTGGGTGGGGTGACCTATTCGTGGTCCGGCCCGGGCGGGTTTACTTCTACCCAACAAAGTCCGGTAGTGAGTGTGGCGGGCACGTACACTGTGACGGTGACCGATCCGGCGAGCGGCTGCACGGGCACGGGAGCGGCGACGGTGACGGACAATACCACGGTGGTGACTGTGACGACGGCGGACGGTACAATAGATTGTAACAATCCGACGACGACGATCTCCGTGACTTCTTCAGCGGGAGGTGTGACGTATTCGTGGTCCGGACCAGGCGGGTTTACTTCTATTCAACAAAGTCCGGTGGTGAGTACGGCGGGTATGTATAATGTGACGGTGACC
>JALVEF010000524.1 GCA_027031185.1 Saprospiraceae bacterium | reverse complement strand
TGATCTTCGTCATTATCCAACTATTTAGGAGCTCCCGTTTTTAGCAAAAAAACAGCGGGTAGCTAAACAATTTCCGACATTATTAACAAAATGGCACCCCGGGGATTTGTGACATTTTTTCGTGAGGTTTTCGGGCCGGATTTGGAAAAAAAATCGATGTCAGATAGTTGACATATTGTATTTTTTTTATGACTCTCCGTTAGGGGCCATGAAAATTGTGCCAAAAAAGCCCGATAGCGGTGTCATTTGTTAGGGAACGGAAACGGGTAAGTTGTGACATTTGAAAAAAATCTTGCCGCTATTTCAAGAGAGAATGCGCTCGTTCGTGACAGCAGATTTTTGCCTCTAATGAAAAAAAGGTTAACTTTGCGTATGCAGACGGTTTTTTTATGTCTGGATGCACAGTTTTTATATCCCCGCCTGATGGAGGATCAAAGTAGGCTTCCTAACAAGCTTCTTCCGGACGGCTTTGGTTTCTTACCCCCGAAAAGCCTGCTTTCATGCCTGAGGTATATGTTTGGGCAAGTTGATGTGGAGCCTATGTGGTCATTTTCTTGCCATTTTTAATACGGCTTGCTGCAAAACGAACATAATGAGCACTGTGAAGACTACCATTTTTAAGCACTTTGTAGTGGGTTTGGGGCTATTATTGGGATGCTTATCAGGCATTCACGCCCAGGACATCCACTTTTCCCAGTATTACAACGCACAGATGAACCTCAATCCCGCTTTGACGGGACTGATTGACGGCCAGATGCGGTATGCAGGAGCTTTTCGCAGCCAGTGGTCGAGCGTACCGGTGGCATACAAAGTGTTGTCGGGTGCCTTTGACCTGAAATTCCGCGAAAACCCCAATAGTTTTTTTGGAGGAGGCGTTCATTTGTATCACGACCAGGCTGGAGACTCTCGTCTGAGTTCGAGCCGTGTCAGCTTGGTGGGTAGCTATACTCGTCGGCTGTTTGAGGGTCAGTATATGACAATTGGAGCCATGATGGGTGTGACACAGCGTTCGTTTTCCATGCAAGATCTCTACTTTGATGAGCAGTGGGACGGCGTCAAGTACGTGCCCGGGATGGCCAATGGTGAAAACTTTGGAAAAACGTCCAAGTTTTTCCCCAACTTTTCGGCCGGTCTCAATTACGGCATCGTCAAGGATGCCCGGACGCGCCTGAATTTTGGAGGTGCGTATTACAACATCAACAAGCCCAATTCCAGCTTTGACAATCTGGACAAAACGGACTTGTACAGCCGGTTGTCTGTGTATGGTCACGGGGCGTTTCAGGTTTCCAGTCTATTGGATATTGTGTTGGCGGTCAATCATCAGATACAGTATCCGCATGCTGAGACGGTGCTATCCGGTTCGACGCGGATTCATCTTTCGGATACCCCGGGCAAACGCCTGGTCCTCGAGCCGGGTTTTGCCGCCCGTTTCGGGGATGCGCTGATCCCGACGTTTTATCTCATGTACAATCAATGGCAGTTTGGATTGAGCTATGATGTCAATGTGTCCCGCTTTGTCAATGCATCGCTCAATCGTGGTGGCCCGGAGCTGACAGTCATATACGTAGTGAAAAAGCCGGCACCGGTTGAGAGCAAGATTTGTCCTCCATATTTGTAACGTCCCGAAAACACACTTCGAAACAAAATAAGCATGAAGTACGATTACAAACTGCTTTTGGCTCTTGTCCTGCTGAGCATTTCCTTCCGGACGCAGGCCCAGACCCGGAAGGCGTATGAGAAGGCGGCAGCCAAGTATATGGCTTCCAAAGATTACTTTGGAGCCATGCGAAGCTACCAGCATGCCATTGCTTTTGACTCTACCAAAATAGACAATATAATAGGAGCGGCTGATGCAGCCCGTGAGTTTACGGCTTATAGCATTGCTGAGGCACATTATGAGCATGCCATTGCTTTGGACACGGCATATCAGACGGATGCCCTCTTTTGGCTTGCTTACGTGGAAAATGCTCAGGCAAAGTATGACGAGGCTGCCCAACACTATCAAATGTGGCTCGAACACCGGGATCGGTCTCATCCGCTTTATGAGCGTGCCAAACTCTTTTTAGCCCACAATGACTGGGCGTTGGGCAACACTGGTTTGGATGAAAAAATCACTGTCCGCAATCTGGGCGAAAATATCAACTCGCCGGAGTCGGATTTTGCTCCGGCCAGGCTGGGAGATGATCTGTACTTCTCTTCGCTTCGCTTCTTGTACGAAAAAGACAAACACCGTCCCAAGCGGTATTTCAGCAAGCTCATGATCTCCACAAATGGCGCACCCGCCCAGAAACTGGATGCCCCATTTAACCGCGCTCCGGATAAACACATCGGGAATCTGAGTTTCTCGAAGGATGGGAAGTACGGCTATTTCACGATTTGTGAAAATCAGGACGATGGCGGTATCCGGTGCCAGATATACATGAGCACGCATCAGTCCGATGGGAGTTGGGGGCCTGCTCAGGCCTTGTCCAGCTCCATCAACGCCGGCACCTCCAGCAATACACAGCCGCAGGTCGCCGAAATAGACGGCAGCCAATGGTTGTTTTTTTCCTCCAATCGTCCCGGCGGGAAGGGAGGCATGGACATCTGGCGCGCCGAGATGAAGGGGCCCGACAGTTTTGGCAGTCCGGAAAATATCGAGGCGGTCAATACACCGCTCGATGAAGTGAGTCCGTATTTTGATCAGGAAAGCCGGACCCTGTACTTCAGCTCCAATGGTCACCCCGGATACGGCTTGTTTGATGTATTCAGGGCCAAGTATAAAAACGACCACTGGCAAGAGGTAACCAATCTCAAAAAACCGGTCAACTCGAGCTACAACGATGTGTATTTTTCGCTTTATGACCACGGTCGCAAAGCGCTATTGGCTTCCAATCGGCCGACATCACTCTATATTGATGATGAGACGCAGACCTGTTGTAATGACATTTATGAGTTGGATATTCCGGTGCGCATACGTCTCATTGTCAATACCTTCAATAAACTGAGCAAAGAGGCCCTCAATGGGGTCCGGGTGACGCTAATGAATATGACCGACGGTACTACCGACACCGTGGCCTTGCAAACCGATGGCAGCCGGTATTTCTTCGAATTAGAACCTGGCCGGGAGTACAAGGTCATTAGCTTGAAAAACGGCTATACGGGGGATAGCACCCTGGTCCCTACCAAAGGGATTGCCGGCTCGCGGGTGATAGAAAAAAATCTGTTTCTGGAGCCAAAGATTGAGCTGTTGGCATTGACCTTTGACAAGATCACGCATACGCCTCTGCCCAAAGCCGGGGTGCGACTCATTGACTTGGCGGACAATAGCAAGGAGCAAAAAGTCAACGATGCGGGCAATGACTTCCACTTTGCCCTCGAATACGGCAAGGATTACAGGGTCATCGCCTATCGAGATGGTTTTAGCACGGATACGGTGGAGTTTACTACCAAGGGCCTGCCTTTTGAGGGCAAAAAAATTACCAAGAAGCTCTATTTGGAGAAAGAAGAGGGCATTTATGCCGCCTTGCCCATTTATTATCACAATGACGAACCGGACCCAGGCAACAAATCCACCTATTCAACGGTCTCCTATGAAACCTCTTTCCGCGGCTACTTGGCGCGTCGGCAAGAATACATCCGAAACTACTCCGCCGGTCTGACCGGAGCGGCGAAACAAAAAGCCATTGATGAGGTCAACCGCTTTTTTGACGATGAGGTGATCAAAGGATACGAGAGCTTAAAGCGTTTTGCGGAGCGACTCAAGCTGTATATGGACAAAGGCAAGAATGCCACGATCGTCATCAAAGGCTTTGCCAGTCCGCTGGCTCCGGATGACTACAACTATAACCTGACCAAGCGACGGATCGACAACGTCCGCAAGTTTCTGATGGAACTCAACGGCGGGATTTTGCGCTCCTATTTTGAGAGTGGCCGCATTCAGGTTGTTATGAAGCCGTTTGGCGAGAGCAAGGCGCCGAAAGGCATCAGTGATTCGCCTGTCAATCGCCGCGAGTCGGTGTATAATCCCCGGGCGGCCCGTGAACGACGGATCGAAATATTGCGATTGAAATCCTCCCCGCGAAAAGACACACTTTAAAACACTAAACAAACAAAAGCTATGAACAACATGACAACAAGCATACCACACATTCGGCGAGGGTTGTTATGGGTAGTATTTGTGCTTTTCTCTCTGGAGATAACCGCGCAAATTCAAATCAATATGGATTTGCAGAAACCCAAGTGTCATGGATATACGGATGGTTCTGCCACTGCTTATGTCAGTGGCGGCCAGGAGCCATACTCGTACCAATGGAGCGTGGCGACGGCTTCCGGCAATCAAGCGTGGGGACTGTCCGGGGGGAGTTACAGTCTTACGGTGACAGATGCCAACGGGGCGACAGCAGTAGAGTATTTTACGTTGGCGGAGCCTCCACAGTTAGAAGCCGATGTCCTAAAGCTGGGAGATGAGTGCACCGGTACGACTTATGGTGTCAATGCGACGGGTGGCACGCCAGCTTATAGCTATGCCTGGAATACCGGTGAGACGGGGCAGGTCGTCACTGATCCCAATACCTCGTTTTTGATGGTCACGGTGACAGACGCTTTCGGGTGTCAGGCCGTGGGTACATCCCCCGTGACTGATCCGCTTCATGCAGATCTGCAGATGAGCGATATCACTTGTAACAACTACAACGACGGCGTCGGTGTTGTGACGGGTACCGGCGGCCAACCGCCATACCAATACCTGTGGAGCACAGGCAGTACGGATGTCTATGTCTCCGGTCTGCAGGAAGGTA
Source organism: Saprospiraceae bacterium (assembly GCA_027031185.1). Taxonomy (GTDB): domain Bacteria; phylum Bacteroidota; class Bacteroidia; order Chitinophagales; family Saprospiraceae; genus HyVt-613. The sequence goes on along the minus strand of JALVEF010000524.1, from coordinate 15,264 downwards.
CTTATTCCGTGACGGTCATTGATGCCAATGGCTGTACGGCCACGGCGTCCGGTACGGTGTCCAATCCGCCGGCTACCGAAGTCACTATTATTAAGGACCCGGAGTGTGGTGTGCCTACTACTATCACCGTCATCCCTACGGCCGGAGTCGGTCCGTTTATGTTTATGTGGGGAGACGGCGGCGATGGTGTCGGCCCGGATTCTATTTATACGGATTTCCAGGGAGGAACCGTCTATCTGTGCGTAATGAACGCCAATCACTGTCCGCATGACGTGTGGGTGACGGCGTCACCGGGTTTTGACCTAAACGCCAATGTGACCGACGCCGATTGTAATGGCGCCGACGGCAGCATTGATTTGATGCCGTCCACGGTGATCGCTCCCGTTACTTACAATTGGACCGGCCCCAACGGCTTTACGGCCCATACAGAGGATATATCCGGGCTGGCTCCGGGTGTGTACTCGGTGACGGCCACCGACCTGGGTGGCTGCTCCGCTACTTATACAGCTACGGTGGGCCAGCAACAAGCCGTGGCGGCGGACTTTGACTATATGTTGCTCAACTGTGACAATAATGAACTGGCCGTCCAGTTTTCGGCCTATCCCAACGATCCGAATGCCACTTATTCCTGGAGTTTCTCCGGTGATCAACAGCAGCAAGTCGGTCACTTTACGTCTAATCCCGGCGATGTGACGCTGACCATTGACTATGGCAACGGTTGTACGGCCAGTGTCACCAAGCCTGTCAATCTGGACGTGGTGGATGTCACAGTGCCCTCCAGTCTGCAAGCCTGTGCCGGGGATGATTTGCAGATTAGTGTCCAAAACAACAACAGTACGCCCATTGATTATCTTTGGACACCTGCCGATCTGATCCTTTCCGGAGCCAATACGCCTAATCCGGTCATCAATACCAGTGTGGCAGGCGACCACAGCCTGGAAGTGCAAATGACCAATGCCAACGGCTGCTCGGTCACGCAGACCATTCCCGTGCAAGTACAGGATCCGTCCGCTTTCAATGTCGATCCGAATCAAATCTCTTACAAGCAATGCGAGGGTCAAAAGGTGGACTTTAGCGACAATAATGCCAACGCAGGCAACTATCACTGGCTCTTCCCGGATGGCACCACATCCAATGAAGTCAATCCCAGTTTCGACTTTTCTGCTCTTGGCTCGGGCACGTATCAGGTAATGCTGGTCCCCGAGAATCAGACCTGTGCTAATCCGGTTCCATACGAGGTGACGGTTGGAGATCCCGCGGAGGCCAAATTTGCAGTGGAATACATTGGTTGTGTTGATAGCATCGCCTTTATTGATCAATCTACGGCTCCGGCTCCCATTACCGGCTGGACCTGGAATTTCCCGGATGAGTACAAAGAGCAGAATCCGACGATCCCCGTGGATGTGGTCAACGGACAGGATTTTGAGGCTAAGTTGACCATTGAGTTTGGGGATGGATGTGTCTTGTCGGTGGACAAGCAGATTCCGCTCAATGTCATTAATGATGATATCCCGGCCCAACAGGCGATTTGTACTACCGGTGGAAGTGTAAATTTGAATCCTGACGGTGGCAATTCCAATTTGTTGTACAATTGGACGCCCGCCGATGATTTGGATGATCCGCACAGCCCCAACCCCAAGGCATCTCCGGATCAAGATCAGGTTTATACGGTGGCGATAACGGCCATCAACGGCACGGATACTTGTACCGTCATTAAACAAGAAACCGTCCTGGTGGCACCGGTAAGTATCCATGCGACGGGAGATACGGTGGTATGTGACGGTTCGGCCCTGGTACCGGTCAGCGCCTCATACATGGGCGATACGTTTGGATGGTACGACGATGATCCCGGTGTGACGATGCCTTTCACCACCAATCCCGATACGATGCTACCCCCAGGCACCTACTATGCTGTAGTGGAGAATGCGGCCGGATGCTCTCAGGTGGATACGGTGAGCATTGAATTGTCGCTTGTGTCCGTGACCGTGACACAGGACAGCTTTAAACTGTGCAATGGGGAAACGGCAAGCCTGGAAGTCCAGGATCCGAATGCCAACCCGTCGTGGTATCTCAATGGGGAGTTGGTCGGCACCGGCAGCCCACTGGATGTCAATCCGACCGTGTCCGGTACGTATGTGGCCCAGGTCACCAACGCAGATGGTTGTGAGACATATGATACGGTACAAGTGGATGTGATTCAGGTGGACGTATCCGTCAGCGCCACGGATACGTTGATCTATAAGGGACAGACGACTGAGCTGTCTGCCGGAGACGGCTTTGTCAGCTATGAGTGGACGCCTGATGACGGCAGTCTCAATGACAATAATCTGGCCAATCCGACGGCGATGCCCCAGCAGACCACGACTTACACGGTGATGGTGACTGATACCAACGGTTGTACCGCCGAAAAGTCCATCACTATCGAGGTACAGAATACGGCCTGTGATGAGCCGTTTATCTATCTGCCCAATGCTTTCTCGCCAAATGGCGATGGAAAAAATGATGTGCTTTATCTGCGCGGCTTGAATTTGACCGATATCTACCTGGCCGTTTACAATCGCTGGGGACAGATGGTCTTTGAGACGCGCGATCAGGATGTCGGCTGGGATGGTACCTTTAACGGTGAGCCGGTCGTCCCCGATGTCTATGGCTATTATCTCCGGGTCAGGTGTGACAACGGCCAGGAATTCTTCAAGAAGGGCAATATCACTGTGCTGAAATAGAAGCTCGTTTCCGGCCGCTCTTCTTAATTAAAAGCCGCTATGCGATAAGGCATAGCGGCTTTTTTATTGAGTAACTGTTTAGGTACCCGCTGTTTTTGCGCTAAAATGGCCTTTTCGCGCCTGTCTTTGATCTGTACATATACCTTCGACATCCACGAAAATGCCTATTTTATCCCTAAAAACAGGAGAACCTAAACAGTTACTTTATTGATATGCTATTCCAAACCCACGTGACCTCGCGGCGGTCACGCCGCAAACTCTTCCCTTTGTAAGTGGGCACTTGGCGGCTGAATGAGGATTAGCAAGTGGCCGCAGTCGCTGGATGTGACAAAATGGCGTATATATTTTAGGGGAAACTGCCAGACTGGCGTAAAAAAAAACGAAAAAAGACCATTTTCGGCATTGGTATGCGAATTGATGGGTAAAAGGTGAGAATTGACATTTGCTAACCCACAAAAAAATATAAGCCATGACAGTTGTAAAGTTCAATCCGATTCTTCCGGCTGTTGTCAAGGATTTTGACAACATGCTCAATGAGTTCTTTAACCGGCCGGTAGGCAGTCTGTTTAACAAAGACGACATACCGTTTAATGTACCTGCCGTAAACATTCGCGAGGATGACAAGGCGTTTTATCTGTCCATTGCCGCTCCGGGTCTGGACAAGAAGGACTTTAATGTAGAGGTGGATCAGGGCAACTTGGTAATCTCCGTAGATAAGGAGGAGGAAAAGAAGGAGGATGAAGCCAAGTACACACGCCGTGAGTTTAGCTACTACAAGTTTAAGCACTCTTTCAGTTTGCCGGAGGATGTGGACAGCAACAAAATCACAGCAGAGTACAAAAACGGCGTGCTTGAGGTGACACTGCCGCGGAAAGCCACAAAAGTCCTTAAGAGTAAGAGCATTTCGGTCAAATAAAGCGAATGCTCCTAAATTAAGACCACAAGCTTGTGGTTTGTGTGAAAGGGGCTGCCCCAATTAATTGGGGCGGCCTTTTTTGTGGTGTCGGTTGGGAAATGGTGGCACCGGACAGGGCTTAATCTACCTGCCGGACTTTGCGATGAAAGCGCTGGACAATATTGGGGTCAGGATGTAGGGTAGTTTGGATGCCGACGCCTTTGTTGTCGTAGTCAATGTGGTCCAGGACATAGCGAATGGAAGCCAGGCGGGCTTCTTTTTTGTTGTTGGCCTTTACGATAATCCAGGGGCTGTAGTTGGTGTGAGTCTTGTAAAACATCTCTTCTTTGTAGTAGGTGTATTTGTCCCATAGTTCTTGGGCACGCATATCTACGGGGCTGATTTTCCATTGTTTGAGGGGATTGCGTTTGCGGCTTTTGAAGCGGCGCAATTGTTCGTCTTTGGAGATGGAAAACCAAAACTTGAAAAGGATCAGCCCGTCTTCGTAAAGCATGTGCTCAAAGTCGGGTACCTGGAGCATAAACTGCTCGTATTGTTCGGTGGTGCAGAAACCGTTGACGGGTTCTACGACGGCGCGGTTGTACCAGCTCCGGTCGAAGAAAACGATCTCACCGGGATTGGGCAGTTGGTTGATATAGCGCTGGAAATACCACTGCCCCTGCTCGACTTCGGTGGGTTTGGGGAGGGCGACGACGCGCATGGAACGTGGGTTGAGATGCTCAATGAAGCGCCGGATGGCCCCGCCCTTGCCGGCCGCATCACGCCCTTCAAAAATGATGGCGATGCGCTTTTTCTCTTTTTGTACCCATTGCTGGAGCTTGATGAGCTCGATTTGGAGCTCTTCCAGTTCACGCTGGTAGCGGATGGTGTCCAGGAGCTTCTTTACGGCTTTTTTGTTGCCGCCCAGTGCTCGTGTGAAATCGTCCAGGTCTTTAAGTTTGAGGATTTCTTTGACCGTCAGGCAGTCGGTAGCGGATTTTTCCGGCTTAAAGGTGGTCAGGGCGCCGTTGTCATTCCATACGGTGGGCCCGGGACGCAGTGCTTTGGATTTCTTTTTGTTCTTCTTGCCCATTTGTGCGTTGTTTGCTTTCTCTAAGATACGAACGAATCCCCAAATGGTGCGGTGTCCGGCAAAAAGTTTTGTTCTTGCAGCTATTTAGGTATCCGCTGTTTTTGTGCCAAAACCAGGAGCACCTAAACAGTCACCTTGTTCTTTAGGCGGGTGCCGGGTATTCTATCACCTTATTTGATGCTGATTCGATCAGAATAAACTGCAAGGTATGGTGCAGGATACCAAATTATATTCTGCAGGTATATTGTGATACGCGATAAAGATGTATGGAAGCGGACTATTGTGGAATAATTATCTCAAAAAAATTGAGAAAATTGGAAGAATAGCCTAACTTCGCGGAAAGTAGTTTTTGTGTTTATTTGTTTGAGTTAGTCCCTTCGGCATGGGCCGGGGGGATTTTTTTTGTTATGAGTTATCCCGCGCTCACTTGGCCAAAGTGCGGGATGTTGAGTTAGGAGTGGTTTGCGTTGGCCCATTAATTCTTGGGGTGGGGGGCAAACATGTCGGGCAAGAAGTAAATCATCCAAATAATAGAAAGGATGGCCATGGCGATGAGTACGCCGCGCAGGCTTTGTCCCAGCAGGCGGTTTTTGCGGTAGTATTGGACGAGAAAGATGTCGGTGGCGATGGCTAGTAAGGCGATGGTGCGCTGGCGGAAGGCCTCGCTGAGATTGGTTTGCAGGAGTCCGCTGTCAGCCATCAATATGTAAATGCCGTGTAAGAGGTAAAATGTGGTGATGGGCAATAACAGGCCCAGGCCGATGCCGAGGTTGATGTTGTTTTTGTGATAGAATTTGGCCATAGCAGGAGTCATTTAGCGAGAATCATGTACTTGTTCTTCTTTCCGTTTTCGAGTAGTAAGTACTTGCCAAGCAGGAGGTCCTGGCCGGTGATGCGTGTCTGGTGTCCGGATATTTTGACTTTGTTGACAGCCACGGCGTTGTTTTTAATGGCCTTGCGCGCCTCGCTTTTAGAGGGCGCGATGGACGTGGCCTCGGCCATTAAGTCCACAATGTTGATGCCATCGGCGATGCGGGCGGCAGGTATTTCGAAATGCGGGATTTCGGCGGCGATGGCGGCCAATTCGGTACCGGACAGGCTTTTGAGTTGGTCTTCGGAAGCTTTTCTGTTGAAAAGGAGATTGGTCACCCTGATCACGGATTCAAAAGCCTGGCGGGAGTGGATGCGGACGGTGAGTTCTTCGGCCAGCAGTTGTTTGAGCTTTTGGGGCTGGTCGCGGTAGTCGCTTTCGAGCTGCAGGATTTCAGCCTGCGGGCGCAGGCTGAAATAGCGGTAAAGCTTGGGCAGGTCGGCATCGTCGGCGTTGATCCAAAATTGATAAAAGCGGTAGGGGGATGTCTTGTCGGGATCCAGCCAAATATTGCCGGACTCGGACTTGCCAAACTTTTTGCCATCGGCCTTGGTAAGCAAGGGGGTGGTGATGACATAGACTTTGCCACCATACAGGCGGCGGGTCAGTTCGACACCTGTGGTAATATTGCCGTATTGGTCCGATCCGCCCATTTGAATGGTCAGACCACGGTCTTTGTACAGGCGGGCAAAGTCGTAGCCTTGGAGCAGTTGATAGGAGAACTCGGTAAACGAAATGCCGCTTTCGCGCTCCATGCGGTTTTTGACGGATTCTTTGGCCAGCATGTAGTTGATAGTCAGGTGCTTGCCGACGTTGCGCAAGAAGTCAAGGACATTGAGATCTTTGTAGAAATCATAGTTGTCCACAAAGATGGCTTTATTGGGGCCGTCGTCGAAGTTGAGCAGTTTTTTGAATTGGGCTTTGAGCTGGCGGAGGTTGGCTTCGAGTTCTTCGACGGGTTTGAGCTGGCGCTCTTCGTCTTTGCCGGATGGGTCGCCGATGCGGCTGGTGGCTCCCCCCAGTAGGACGACGGGGATGTGTCCCGCGCGCTGAAAGAAGGTGAGCAGCATGACCTGAATGTAATTGCCAATGGTCAGCGACGGGGCTGTCGGATCAAATCCGATGTAGCCGAGCTTGGGTCCGGAAGCGAGCTCCTGCTCAATGCCGGGGGTCATCTCGTGTATCAGGCCGCGCCATTTGAGTTCTGCTAAAAAGTCCATATCCACGTGGTAGTATTCGGCGGTGCCAAAGGTATGGGATTTTGGTCAAACAAAGCCGCGCCACGGGCGCGGCAATCATCGGAAATAATTTATACGCGTGAGGATTGGATAAAGCTGCGTAGCTTTGGGGCGTTGAAGCTGGATGCATGAATCTGTCCCACTTTATAGCGCGTCGGATTGCGTTTTCGGTCAAGTCATCGTTTTCGCGCGTGATTGTGCGCATCGCGATCTTTACGGTGGCCTTGAGTGTGACCGTGATGATCCTGGCATCGGCGATGATAGGCGGTTTCAAGCGGGAGATTTCGGGGCGGATGTTCAACTTTTGGGGGCATATCCATGTCACGAACATCGGCGCCCGCCGCTTCTTCGATGAGGTACCCATCCGGATGACAGACAGTTTGAAAGAGGCCATCCTGCACCTGGAGTCGCCGGTGTCCGGTGACGAACCGGCGCCCGCCCGTGATGCGGTGGCCGATGTGTTTGGTACGATTTATAAGCCCGGTATCATCCGTACGAAGAAGACCATTGAGGGGATCGTTCTGAAAGGTGTCGGGCCGGACTATAATTGGCGATATTTCCGGCCGTATCTGAAAGCGGGCCGCCTGCCGGTCATCCGCCCGGACTCCGTGACACAAGATATCTTGCTGTCCGTGCAAACGGCGGCACGCACACGGCTCCGGGTCGGGGACAAAATGATCGTCTATTTTGTTAAAGCCGGCAAGGAATACCGGCGGCGGTTCCGGGTGTGCGGGCTGTACAAGACAGGTCTGGAAGAATTTGACAAGAAACTGGCGCTGGTGGATATTCGTCGCTTGCAGCAGCTGTTGCAATGGCGGCCCGGCCAGGTCTCCACGATTGAGATCTTTGTCAAGCGCCTGGATGACCTGGCCGGTGTGGAGTCTTATCTTTACTACAATGTATTGCCGGAGAATCTATACGCCCAGAGCATCCGCAAGAAGTTTTCGGCCATCTTTCAATGGCTGCAGTTGCAGAATATCAATGAATACGTCCTGTTGGTCTTGATGCTGGTGGTCTCTATCGTCAATATGATTACCTCGCTGCTGATTTTGATACTGGAGCGCACCAATATGATAGGCATATTGTCGGCGTTGGGCATGGCCCGCCGCGAAATCAGGCGGATATTTTTGTATCAGGCTTTTTACATCATCGCTTACGGACTCTTGATCGGCAATGCCGTCGGCTTGTCACTGGCCTACTTGCAGAAGATTACGCACTTGATCAAGCTCAACGAGGAGTATTACTATCTCACCTATGCACCGATACATATCAACTACGGCTTTTTGGTGCTGCTCAATATCACAGTGGTGCTTGTCATTCTGATCAGTCTGATACTGCCGTCCTTTTTAGTGAATAGAGTATCGCCTATAAAGGCGATAAGGTTTAACTAAATGCCGCCGGCCCGGCGCCGGTGGCGGAATCCGGTTTTACCGGTGCGCGCCCGGCTCCATACAGAAAAGTCCTGTCGCCGGATGACGACAGGACTTCAGCATGGAATTATAACTGTCGTTCCAATGCCCTGAAAATGTTGGGGGAGGGGATAAGGCATCAATTGGAAGACTCGGGGTTTGGGAGGTGTATTGTCTCGGTCTGCGCCAAAGATAGGTGGGGGGGGTGGTGTATCCAAAAAAAAACACCACTTTTCGTAAAAAATATACCATTTGGGGTAAGTGAAAGGCGGAAAAACCCAACTGGCGGCGCCCGCCGCCGGTTGGGGAGTTCTCATTCCGCTGATATGCTGATAGTATTCTTATAGCGATTTGTTTTGGGGACGATTGAATATCGAACACTTGGGCTGAGCTTGTCGAAGCCAGGAACACCGATTTGAGATTTTAGAAGGAATCCTGTGCAGAAGCACCGTAGTCCCGTAGGGACGAAAGCTTTGTAGCCAAAAGTCCAACCCACAATTCAAGCTCCGTAGGAGCGAAACTTGTCAAACCGCGACATTCCCAAGCCCCAAACCTGTTCCTAATGAGTATATCAAATGGGATGGAATGCCCTTCGAAAGGATGATAGTGACCGGACAATCGGGCGTATCCGGTGACGATGTCCCCGTTTTTTCGCAACTTAGCGTCAGAAAAGGCCCAAAGCCTCGCCCGGATCTTCACATTTGAACCATACGGGTAAAGAAGAATAGATATGAATGCGTCCACCAATCTCAAAGCCCGATTCTATCACCCGCTGACGGTATTTGTGCTCTATGCGGTGCTGACGTTGGTATTGTATTATCCGACGCGCTACGCCGGCTTTACATCTGACTTTACGGGGTGGCAGGAGAATTTTGAGACACAGGGAGTTGCGGGAATACCTCGGGCCTTCGACTATCATGGGCTACACCATGTGTTTTTGGCCATCTACTATACCCTGTATCGCTTATTTCATATCCGTGGTATTCCCTGGTATTTGCTCTTTGCATTGTTTCATGCACTTAATGCTGCCTTGATGTACCGGCTATTCAGGCATCTGTTTGCGAGGCTGGAGATACCGTCCGGACGGCAAGTCGCTCTGATGGGTACACTTTTTTTCTTGGTCAATCCCTTTCAGGCAGAGGTATTGGTGTGGAAGACCTGCCTGCATTACTTGATGGCGCTGTTCTTTCTGTTGACGGTGTTGTGGGAGGAAGTCCGGTATCTGGAAAGTGGACAAGTGCGGCATCTGTACATTGCTCACCTGGTGTTTTTTGTTTCCTTGTTTTCCCTGGAGCTGAGCTATGTGACGCCGTTGTTTAGTCTTGCGCTGGTGCTGTTTGTGCATAGCACGTACGTGGCTAAAGCTCTCCGGCAAAGCCTGGTGCGTGTAGTCGCACCCCAGTTTGTTTTGTTGGCACTCTTTTTCGGTCTAAATAAGCTGGTGTTAGGCGAGATTGTCGGGCACTACGGTACAGAGCGTCATCTTCTCCTCAAACCGACGGATTTCCTTGCCGGTATTTATCGCTATACGTTGAAGTACGTGACCTTCGGCCGGTTTTGGGATTTTCATAAGGAAATGAAGATGTATGACTTTGTGTCGCAGCCCGTATTCGTGTGGCCTGTCACTGCTCTATTGGTGGTGTTATTTGTCCGCTTCCTTTTGACTTGGCAGCAGAGGAAGGCGCGAACCCAAGTCGCTTGGTTTTTGGCGGCCGGATGGGTCATTGGTTTGTTGCCGGTGGCCAATCTTTTTTTTACGGTGCTGCTCCTGGGCAACAATGACCGGTATGGATACTATGCATCCGGCTTCTTATTGACTTTATTTGCATTGGGCTTGTATGGGATACGCTATCGCCCCTTGCGGAATGCCCTGTTGTCGGCGTGGTTGATTACCAATGTGGTACTACAGCAGCGGCTGGCGTATATATGGCGCGTCAATGGCGTGTTGCATGACGAACTATTGGCCAATTTTGATTTTCCACCGGACGAGAATATCCTGATATTGAGTCTGCCGGATGACAACAACGGCTTGTTATTGTTTCGTATGTATTCCAGCACAGGGGTGCTGGTGGATGACCTCCGCTATCATAGTGGCAAGGTACATCGTGGTGAGATTCGTGCCGTGGCAATGTACAACGTAATGGATCTGGGGGATGGTGTCCAAGTGATTGCCCGGGATTCCACGACGTTGGAAGTGTTTTTTAAGCAGTGGGGCAACTGGTGGTGGATGGAGACTTTAGGGGCTCCCCGCCAAATGGAAAACGACTTGTTTAAGTTCAAGCTGATTCCCGGTGGATACCGGCTCACGTTCAAGCGGCCGCCCGATGAATATACGCTTATCTATCAGGATGGGCTCGAATGGCAAGTGGTGCCGTGGCCGCCGACGGGGAAGTACCTGGATGCAGCGCGTTGAACCGCCCCCGTCCATGCTGTCCCCATTAGTGATGCTTACCAACGTAGCTATTCCTCGCGGCGGTCACGCTGCAAACTTTGCCTGTAACTGTTTAGGTGCTCCTGTTTTTAGGGATAAAATAGGCATTTTTGTGCCTACCGAAGCTAAAATTTTTGATGTGTAGCAGCGCTACATGAGAAAATTAGTAACTGTTTGGGTGCTCCTGTTTTTAGGGATAAAATAGGCATTTTCGTGGATGTCGAAGGTAAAATTTTTGATGCGTAGCAGCGCTACGTGAGAAAATTTTACCAAAGACAGGCGCGAAAAGGGCATTTTAGCACAAAAACAAGGGGTGCTCAAACAGTTACAAGGCAAAGGTAGGTGCAAAAAGGGCATTTTAGCGCAAAAACAGCGGGTACCTAAACAGTTACCTTTGCCTTTAATATGGCCCGGTCGAGTGAAACCGGAGAGACTGACTAACTCACTTCCAACAACTCCACGTCAAAAATGAGCGTGGCAAAGGGCGGAATGGCCGGCGGCGCGCCGCGTTCACCATACGCCAGATTAGCCGGTATGAAGAAGCGGTACTTGCCACCTTCCTTCATCAGTTGGACGCCTTCTGTCCAGCCCGGGATGACTTTGTTGAGGCTGAATGTAGCGGGCTGCCCACGCTCCACCGAACTGTCGAATACGCGTCCGTCCAGCAGCTTGCCGGTATAGTGGACGGTGACCTGGTCGGTGGCCCCGGGCTGCTTGCCCGAGCCTTCTTTCAACACCTCGTACTGGAGCCCGCTCGGCGTGGTGATGACGTTGGGCTTTTTGGCGTTTTCGGCCAGAAATTTCTCGCCTTCTTCCAGGACGGAGGCGTGCTCTTCGCGCGCTTTCTTGTTTTGATAATTGGTGATGAGCTCGTTGATCTCATTGGGATCGACCTTGAAATCGTGACCGTGCAACAGGTCGTGCATGCCGTCCATAAATGCTTGCATGTCAATGTCCCCCAGACTTTGGCTGGCCAGATTGGATGCGATGGACAGGCCGAGTGCGTAGCTTACTTTTTGTTTTTCGTTCATTGAGTATGTTTTGTCGCCGGGCGGCGTTGGCTGTCCGGCGTATGGGTGACTTCGCAAAAGCGAAAAATGCCGGTTGTTTATTTCGGAGTGGTCTCGCTGCTGTCGGTTTCGCCAACTCTGATAAGTTCCACTTCAAAAATGAGCGTGGCGCCGGGTGGGATGGTAGGTCCGGCCCCGCGATCGCCATAGGCGAGATCAGACGGAATGTAAAAGCGATACTTGGCCCCTTCTTTCATCAGCTGCAGACCTTCGGTCCAGCCGGGGATTACCTGATTGAGTGGGAAGGTGGCGGGCTTGCCGCGCTTGTAAGAACTGTCAAACTCGGTGCCGTCAATGAGCGTGCCCTTGTAGTTGACGGTGACCTTGTCGGTGGCTTTGGGCGATTGGCCCGTGCCCTCTTGGATGACCTCGTACATCAGGCCGGAATCCGTCTTCTTTACCCCCGGCTTCTTGGCGATATCGGCGAGGAATTTTTGTCCTTTGGCCTTTTCGGCGGCCACTTGTTGTTCGTGCATTTTGGTGCTGTACTCGCGAATAGATTGGCCGATCTCCTCTTCTTTTAGTGCGAGTTTCTTGCCGGCTTTGACGTCTTTCATGCCTTGCAGGAGCAAGTTCAGATCCACATTGTCCAGACCGTCCTTCTTCAAATTTTGGAAGATGGAGACACCAATCGCGTAAGAAGCCTTTTGACGCAAATCCCAGACAGGCTGTGCCGGGACGGGCGCCGGCTCGGCTTTGGTCACGGGTTGGCTCACGGTCTTTTTGGTAGTGGTGCAGGCGGCCAGACCCAACAGTGCGAATAGCCCGGCCAGGATGAGGCGTTTATTTTTCATGTTACATGGATTTTGAGAGAAGGTGTTGGTATCAGAAAGGTAACTGTTTAGGCGCTCCTGTTTTTGGTGCAAAAACAGCAGGTACCTAAATAGTTACTAAGAAGCTAGTAGCGTTATTTCTTGGTAGCCGGCTTCACTTTGATGAGTTCTACATCAAAGATGAGCGTAGCATAGGGCGGTATCTGTGGCGGTGCCCCCCGCTCGCCATAAGCGAGATTGTAAGGGATGTAAAAGCGGTACTTGGCGCCTTCTTTCATAAGCTGAACGCCTTCGGTCCAGCCTGGGATGACGCCATTGAGCGGGAAGGAGGCAGGCTTGCCGCGCTCATACGAACTGTCGAATATGGTGCTGTCAATGAGCATACCCTGATAATGGACGGTGACGGTGTCAGTAGCCCCCGGTCGTTTGCCTGTACCCTCGCGCAATACTTCATAGAGCAAGCCGCTATCAGTGGATTTGACACCTTCTTCCTTGGCCTTTTGGGCGATAAATTCCTTGCCGGGTCCTTCAAAGCGTTCGCGCTGGTAGTCATTAAGCACCTCATTGGCTTCTTCCACGGTATAGCGTGGCTTTTCACCGGCCAAAATGGTAGTGACGGCAGCGGCAAATTCGTTGAGATTGATTTTATCCAGGCTGCCCGCTTTTAGATTGTTGCCGAGATTCAGGCCGATGGCATACGAGAGGGTATCCTTGCTCACGGATTTGCTTCTGTTTTGCACGAACTTCCGGATGGCCGCAAAGGCCTTTTCCTGGGGAATCTCCGGATCCTTGGATTGGAATACATCGTAGATGGCTTGAGTAAGCTTGTTGACTTCGATCGGGATACTGTCGCCTTGCAGTTGGGTAGCAACCTGCACACCCAGTGCATAGCCCGCATCTTTGGCACCTTGGGACGTATCCTGATCGGGAAGCTGAACGGATTTTGTAGAATCGCCGTGCTTGCAGGCCAAACCCATAAGCATGGCGAATGCGAGAAATACAAATAATCTCTTCATTGGGACAAGTTTACGCATGTTCACAAAAAAAGCTCTCCGGGCCCGGCCGCCCAAAGAACTTTTCATCAAGCGGAGGAGGAGGGATTCGAACCCCCGGTACCCTCTCGGGTACGCCGGTTTTCAAGACCGGTGCAATAAACCAGACTCTGCCACTCCTCCAAACGGGCTGCAAAGTTAGGCCTTTTTGACGGTCAAACCAAACTTTTCCGGATTTTCCCTTCGCGGCGGGCACGTGTGGAAGGCTTCGTCCCGGCATTTGGCGATGATGTGGCAAAAGCAAAACGAGCGGAGGAGGAGGGATTCGAACCCCCGGTACCCTTGCGGGTACGCCGGCTTTCGAAACCGGTGCATTCAGCCAGACTCTGCCACTCCTCCGAAAGCGACGCGAAGCTACAGCTTGTCCGCATAAAGTTCAACTAATTCGCCGAAAATTATTTCGACAGCCTGTCACGGTCTCCTACTGCTCTCCTTAAAACCATACGCATCATTGTGTGTTCTAATCTGACAAGGTCACAAAAAATCACAAACCTATGCAAAAGATCCTGCTTTTTTCTCTTCTGCTCATTGGCCTGACGGCCTGGTGGGCGTGTAGCTCCGACACGTCAAACGGAGCCTCAACGGCCAAAGCCACTACCACCGAAGCAACCACCGCCGCACCTGAAGCCAAGCCCACCGCCACCACTGAACCGCAACTGAAAGACGGCACCTATACCGTTGAGGTGAATGCCAGCATATTGAAATGGACCGGCCGCAAGAAAATGACCAATGACAGCCATACCGGTACCCTAAAATTTAAAGAAGGCTCATTTTCCGTCAAAGACGGGGCCATCGTCTCCGGTAAAGCTGTCATTGATATGAACAGCATCGACAATGACGACCAAAAGGGCAAGTGGAAGAAAAAGCTGCTGACCCATCTGAAAAGCCCCGATTTCTTCGATGTAGCCAATCATCCGACCGCCGAAGTCGTCGTCAAATCCCGCCAAAACGACAGCAAGTATCTCGCCGATGTCACCATCCGCGGCCAAACGCACGAAGTGGCTATCCCCGCCACTGTATCTATGAATGGCGACAATCTGGTGATCGAGTTGCCCTACTTTGAAATTGACCGCACCCAATGGGGTGTCAAGTACAATTCGGAAAAGTTCTTTCAAGTCATGAAAGACCGAATTATCAAAGACGAAATCGGCATCGCCGGCAAACTGGTACTGAAACCAAATGTAACTGATTAGGAATTCCTGTTTATAGCTCAATAACAGCGGGTACTTCAACAGTTACAAAACAGTACAATAATACCGCTCATCCCCAAAAAGAAAAGCGGCCCGGGAACGCCGGACCGCTTTTCTTTTTGGGGGAAAATCGCTCACGCCTCATCGTCGCTTTTTCGGTTTTTCCACCACATGTAGGTGAGAAAGCCGACGATGACGTAAGGAGCAGCAAACATGTAGAGAATGCCGGCATTCAAGCCGCGGCCGATGTGGCCACCGTTTTCGAGATTGGATTCGGCTGCCATCGAACACATCGGGCATTGGGCCAGGACTGTACTTCCGACTACCCATATCCCCAGCACGAGGATGGTAATGAGCATTTTCTGTTTCATGAGTCCGGATTGAAAGACAAAGGTAACTGTTTAGGTGCTCCTGTTTTTAGGGATAAAATAGGCATTTTTGTTCCTGTTGAAGCCAGTATGTACAGATCAAACCGGTTTACGAGTTTATTTGCGGCAAATTTGCCCAATCTCTTCGTCA
>JALVEF010000523.1 GCA_027031185.1 Saprospiraceae bacterium | reverse complement strand
GGGATAGACGACGATGGCGACGGCCTGATTGACTGTGCCGATCCGGATTGCTGCAATTTCACCGGATGCGATTGTATGGAAATATGTGACAACGGGATAGACGACGATGGCGACGGCCTGATTGATACTGCCGATCCCGACTGTTTTGACGGCACGTCTCCCTGTATGCGGGACCATTATTTGGAAGACAATTTCCTTTTTGAGCTGCAACTGCAAGATGTGCATCAGTTGACCGGGATGGGCAGCAACCTGTGCGGGGGAGTAATCTCTTTGGTCACGCCTCCTGCTTCCCAAATTATCGGCGACTATGGGACGATTTATTCCAGTTTTGGATCTGCCACCGGATTGGAAGAATGGTATGACTTTTTAATTAAAATTCACTGGGGAAATGCAAACGGGGGAGCGGGACTCGCTCAAGATCTGGTTTATAGATTTAATATCTTCGAATTGGCCAACACGCCGGATTTTACGCTCAGCATTTACACCGCCGGTCAATCCGGAACGGGGGGCAGCGGCGGAATCGCTATCCTGACAATTAATGCCCGGGGGCTCACGGAGACCGTGACCGCTTCTCTTGGGCCCCTGTTGTTTTTTGCAATCAGCGACGTCTGCGGAACGAACAACTGGGATCCCGGCATTTTAGGGGACAAAGTGGCCATTTCCATTCATGAGATTGACGGCTGCCGCCTGGATGTATCCACAGGCACCGTCTCTACCAGCACCGAGACCCATACCTATAATTCGTCCATGCTGGTAAGCTATGGACTGAATAGCTCAAAAGCACCGGTTACCGGCGGGGTGCTCTACAAAAACGCGTACCAAATGGCGATTTCAAATACCAATACGATCAATATCTCGTACCAGATCAGCTACTCGGATGACTATTACATGGGGCAGCTTTACTATGCATATTGCTGGACGGATCAGGGGACGGAGGTTCAGGTGCATGAGATCCCCTTTGGCAATATACTCTTTCTGCGGACGTCCGTGAAAGAGTGCCCGTAGCCCTACCGGCCACGGCCCGTTTCTCCCTGGCGCCTCCTCCTTGACGAAGACCACCGGGAAAACGGATTCCACAGTCGCATGCCGGCCTCCACATGCGCTTGTATCTGGTCCGCCGTGACGCAGTGGACGATCCGGCCATCCCGGACCACTGGCAATGTTTGCAGGCGATAGTAGCGCAGCAGGCGCGAGGCATGATCCAAACTCATATCAGGCGTCAGTACGGCCGGCAGCGGTTCCATAAAGCCCTCACAAGCCGACTCGAGCTCGTGCTGGCGCAGCGCCCGCTCAATGGCACCGCCTGTGACGATACCCGCCGGGCCGTCCGCCGCATCCCGGATGACGAAATCCCGCGCCTCCCCGCCATTAAGTGCCTCAAACAGCGTGCGCATCGGGGTACCGGTCTCAAAAAGGTGGGGTACCGGCAGCCGGTGCATCAATTCGCCTGTCGTGGTATCGGTGAGCACGGCCTCTTTGGCCACAGCGGCGTATTCCTGTCCGGCCATGACAAAGACAAAGACGCCGATGAACATCAGCGACA
>JALVEF010000522.1 GCA_027031185.1 Saprospiraceae bacterium | reverse complement strand
GCGCTAAGTGAAGGATCGGTTGTCGAGCCGTTTGGCGTTTCGCCAAGGTTTGGATGGTACGTCAAGTACTTCGCCAAGGGTTTGTCAAAGCGCGCTACGCTTTGGTGGAACTTATGCACGGTTATTTGAGCTTGGGATTATCCCGGTGTCGTTTCAGGTCCCGCTTCGTCTTTTTGGCGAGATTTCGCCGGAGGCTTTCTTCCAGATCTACGCCGGTTTGGTTGGCCAGACAGATCAGCACAAAAAGTACGTCCGCCATTTCATCCCCCAGGTCGGCACGGGCGCTAGCCGCTTGTTCGGGCGTCTTAAAAGACTGTTCGCCATACAAGCGCGCCATCAGGCGCGCCACCTCGCCCACTTCTTCCGTGAGAATGGCCGTATTCGTCAATTCGTTGAAATAGCGGATCCCGACCGTGCGGATCCAGTCATCCACCAATTGCTGTGCTTCCCGTATGGTCATAATGTCAGCTTTGAAGGCCGTAAGATAGGCAAAGCGCCCCACATTTTGTGTGCCGGCCTGCCGGATCTTATGCATATCAGCCGCGGCCAGCGATTGGATAATAATCTACGCGCGGATTCCCATTTCAAATGAGATTAGGCGTAACTACTCAGGTGCCCGCTGTTTTTTTGCTACAAACAGGAGCACCCAAACAGTTGCGATTCGGCAGCTATGTTTTCGAGTCCATGATGATGGTCACGGGGCCGTCATTGACGAGGCTTACCTGCATGTATGCGCCAAACTCTCCGGTGGCCACGTGGGGCACCACTTCTGCAAGGCGTTTGACAAAAGACTCGTACAGGGGGATGGCCACGGCCGGTGGTGCGGCTTTGACGAAGGACGGACGGTTGCCTTTTTTGGTGGAGGCGTGCAGGGTAAACTGACTGACGACCAAGGCCTCGCCCCCCACATCTTGCAGGGAGAGATTCATTTTGCCGGCCTTGTCGCTGAAAATGCGCAAGCGGACGATCTTGCGGACGAGATAGTCTATGTCGTCGGGCCCGTCCGCGGCTTCGATGCCGAGCAGAATCAACAGGCCGGTGCCGATGTGTCCGACTTCCCGCCCGTCAATGTGGACAGCGGCGCGAGAGACGCGCTGCAGGACTACTCTCATGATTTGTCATTTGGGGATGAAAACAAGTCGGATTGTTCGGGTACTTCGACGTGGCATTCCGGCGAGTCAAAGTCTGCCCGATTGAGTTTGGGGGTGACAGGATAAAAGTTTAGCTTGCCTGCCGGCAAGCTGTGGAGCATGGCGAGGGTGTCGCTGAGTGACAGTGCATCCAACCAACGGGCCTGTTGGTCTTTTGTCTCGAGAATGACCGGCATGCGCGAATGGATGTGCCGGATATCCGGCGCGGCCGGCGCGGTGATGATGGCAAAGGTGTAAATGGAATAATCGGCCATGGTCCACTGGTCCCAGATGCCGGCCATCACCATCAGCGGGCTGTCTTTCAGGCGGATGCGGTATGGGCGCTTTTGGGTGCCGTACCCGACCCATTCGTAGTAGCTGTCGGCGAGTACCAGGCAGCGCCGCTCGCGGATGGGCATACGAAAGGAGGGCTTGGTTTCGATGCCTTCCATTCGGGCATTGATGAGCAGGCCTTTGTTTTGGGGGGAATTGGCCCAGTAGGGGATCAGGCCCCAACCAAAGCTTTGGATCAGCCCGGGGTCCCGGTTGGTGATGACCATCCCGTGTTGCGTCGGGGCGATGTTGTAGCTCGTGCGCCAGTGTTGCGCGGCTTCCACGTGTTCGAAGTGTTCACGCACCTGCGCCTCCGTCAATATCATTGAGTACCTGCCACACATAGGCTGGGATTTGACGGCGTAAATTTATTCAAATTGCCCAAGCTTTCCCAATATGCGGGGATGCAAGGGTTGCTTTTTTACCTATTCATGCAACAAAGCCAAAACAGGAACAACAAAAGCGCCTGTTTTTATGTAACTGTTTAGCCCCCGCTGTTTTTGCCCTGAAACTTTGTCAGTTGACTGGGGCTAAAGCCCCTTTTCTTTTGCTTTTTGTTCCCGTCGGCTAAAGCCGACGGCAATGCAGAGCAAGGAAACTATAGACACAGGTTCAGATAATCTTTCCCGTTCCCGCCGGCTAAAGCCGACAGCAATGCCGAACACCTTCCCGCTCACCGGCACATCCCTAGTACCAAAACATCGCTAAGCCCCCCCGACGCTTCTCAAGCGGGCGATCAGCCCGGCGGACAGAAAGAAGAAAGAACCGGACTTGTCCACCTCGACCATGTCATTCATCAACAGCAACAAGCAAGAAGCGCTAAATGAAAGCAGCGCCGCCATGGCGATGCCACGCCGCTCCGGCGTGGCCGCCAGCCGGTACGCTTCCTCGCCATGGTAAAAGACGGCAAATACAAATAACAAAAAAATCACCAGGCCGGGAATTCCCTCGTCCACGGCCGTCATCAAATAATAACAGTGCAAGCCGGACCGCTCCGGATTGTCACTCACATAGGTCTTGAACTGTCGAAGCGTGTACGGCTTGTACGATTCCGCAAAAGTACCCGGGCCAAATCCCAAATACGGTCGTTGGGCTACCATCCGGAAAGCCGCTACCCAACGATAGACGCGCTCCATGACGGATATATCCTCCAGCTTGTAAGTCGCCTCCAGCAGCTTGTCAAAGCGTTCATTGGTAATCGTCCTTTCGTAGTTGGGTGCGTAGTCCAAAAAACGATTGTCCCGAATGATCCAACGGATGCCCAGCATGGCCACCACCAGCGCCGCTGCAAGCACATATTTCAGTACGTGCCACCGCACCAAATAGTAGATGCCGATCAGGGCAAGAATGGACACCATCGCCGCCCGTGTGTAGGACAGGTAAATGGCTATCACCAGATACATGATAACGGCCGCCATCAACCACCGGCCTCTCCGGTGCCGGTGAAAGAATCTCCGGGCATCCACGACAAAGGGCAGAAAGATGGTCAACAGGGTGGCGTAGATGACGTGATTGGGATAAAAAGGCCATAGCACCCACTTGATATCTTCAAAGGCAAAGCCGTATGCCGCATGACGGGCCATCACCACAGTGACGGTAATTAGCGTGGCGACGAGTGTGGCGATCACCCATTTTTTATAGTTGTGATCCTGAAGCAGTATCCGGCCCGACAAGAAATAAAAGGGCACCACAAACCAAATCTTTGCCAGAAAGAACTTGACGGATATGGTATGCTGTTGAGAGGTGAGTGTCGTAATAAGCATCCAACCGATGTGCGCAAGCAGGAGAAGTGTGATGGGATGCAGCAGGATGCCGGCTGTTTTCTTTCCGATCTGTAAGGGCAGCTTCAATAGTGCAATGCCGGTTAGCAGCAACATAATCGGTTCGGTCGGCATGCTAATCCGCGATGCTCCGATGGCCACTTCATTCGACAGGGGGATGAAAAAAAAGAGCAGGAAGAAATACACC
This sequence comes from Saprospiraceae bacterium, assembly GCA_027031185.1. Classification (GTDB taxonomy): domain Bacteria; phylum Bacteroidota; class Bacteroidia; order Chitinophagales; family Saprospiraceae; genus HyVt-613. Next base: position 3,152 of record JALVEF010000522.1, on the reverse strand, counting down.
CAATAATCCCAAACGGCCAGATAAATACCCAAAATACCCGCAGGCAACAAGAACAGGGCATATTGCTCCCACACCAGGGCGGCCCAGCTGCTGAGAAAAATGCCGGCAGCCAGTATCACCCAGAGCCAATGGGCTCTTTGGATCGAGGCCGGCCGGATCATTTTTCGCCGGGATTTAGTTGGAAACCTTTCAAGCCTTCTATCAGCAAGGCCCCCAATGCACTAAAGATAAAGGCAATCAGTGTTGTGGCCAGCAATAGAACAGATCGTTTGGGTCTGGATTTTACTTTCGGGACTTGGGCTTCTTCTGCTATAATGATGGTAGGCGCATTGCTGCGGAAGACGGTGATGGCGCGCTGGAGATTTTGCTTTTCGTAAGTGATGCTATTTGACAAATTGGCGATATTTCTTTCCAGGATTTCTATCCGGCTCATCCCCTCGCGCAGCTTCTTGATGGTAAAATTGGCCTCCTTGTCATCTCCCCTCAGCGCGCGAAGCTGGTTTTCCAGGCCTGCGATGCTCGCTTTCAGTATTTGGACGGTATCCTGTCGGCCGGGCATGTGGCGGAACTCCTTCAAAGCGGCACGCATCGCTATCAATTTGGCTTCGGATTCGGAGGCAATCGTCGCCAATGCCTCGCGCTGTGTGGCGACGTCAATAATATCGTAATGCCGGCGCAGCTGCTGGAGACTATCCTGCAATCGGCTCAGCTCCAATGACTTCTCCCGGATGCTGTTTTTGAAGGTCTGGATGCGCTTGGTTTGGATCTGTTGGATCAGCTTGAGCGTGGTTGCTCCTATTTTCTCGCGGGCGGCGTTGGCCAGGGCCGCTGCTAACTGTGGGTCGCGGTCTTCTACGGTCAGCGAAATGGCATCATGCTTGGTCTTCAGTACTTGGTAGTTCTTTCTGAATTTCTTCTCTAACTTATACTGTTGTTTTGGTGTGTTGGCTTTCATGTGATAGTGCCGGGCGATGTCAAACGAGTCAATGAGATAATTGATTACTTCGGGCGACCGGGCCACCGTCAGCAGGCGGTCGTTGTCGTAGTCATCCCCGTAATAGCGGGCGGTGCGGTTTGTCTGGCCAAAGACTTGTTCCGGTTTGTTCATATCGGTACTGGCTGCGAAGAAGACCGTGGATGCCTTGTAATAATTGGGCATCAGGAGCAGTATGATTGCTCCGCTCACGGCGGCCAGCCCCGTAATAAGGATAATCTTTCGCCGGTGCTTCCATAGGATTTGGAGGACCTCCGTCAGGTCACCGTGGGTGGTACTCATGTACTCCTGTTTTGCGCAAAACTAAATAACTTGACCTAATCAGAACGGTTTAGCAAAACTTTTATTAATCCCTGCGGCGAAAACAGCGCCAGTAGCCAGGCGGTCAGGAGCGTGCCTGTCGCTGAGGCGACCAAAGCAAGTGCCAGCGGCCAGTGGGCTTGAAATACCAGCCACGAAATGCCCAAGCTGATCAGAAAAAAAACCGCAAAGCGCACAGGTAGTGTGCCCGGCAGTGTCATCAACTCGCTTTTGTTCATCAACCTGAACTGGTCAATCACTACATACCATTGTGTGATGGCAGACACAGCAGCTGCTCCAATCGCCCCGTAAAGAGGGATGAGCAGTGCGTTGAGCGTTACGTTGATGATGACGGCTGTCAGATAGATCTTGTTGAGGCGCCTGACTTCGCCGGCTGCCAGGAGCAAAGTACCGGTGATTTGAGCCCAGGACAGGGCCAGAAGGCTAAACATCAGCAGTCCCAGGATATTGCCGGAGTAGGCATTACCTCCGATGTACAATGCCTGCATAATGGGTAGTCGGAAGACGATGACCGGACCGACAAGACAAACACCGGCCACCCATATCAGTTTGATAATAAACAGGGCCGGTTCTTGTGTGGATTCGTGGCGTTTGATGACCCCGACAAACATCGGCAGTAAAAAGGCGGTGAGCAGCAGGCTAACCATTCCACCGGCATCCATCAACCGGAAGGCCGTCGCGTACACCCCGGCTTCATAGTTGGACACCAACTTGGAAATCAATACGCTGTCCACTCGCGCATAGATGCCTCCCAGCAAACCCAATATGGCAAACGGTACACTCTCTTTGATCAAATCGGATAGCAATACTTTGTCAAACTTGAGCCGTGGGAATTGCAGTTTTGCCAAGACAAAGAGCAGGCTGGCCGCACTCGCCAAGACGACGGCTGCCACCTGGCCCCAAACAAAGTGATTGATGCCAAAGCTCCTTCTCCACCGGGGCGACCCAATCATGGCGCCGATGATGACAATCATGAGAAATTTGTCCAGTACCGACAGCACACTGTCCAACCGATAATATCCGAGGCCTGAAATATTGGTTCGCAAATACTGCATCAGTGCCACGACGATGTGCAGTAGTCCGATGCCGAGTACCAGCATCCAATTGAGCGCCCAATAGCCCAGCGCCACGCTCGCTCCCACATATACGATGAGAAACAGAACAGCAAGCACCAGCTTGAAGACCAGTAGGTTTGGGAGGTATTTTTGTAATAAATGGGGCTGATGCGCAATGTGACGATTGTTAAAGTTTCGCAGTCCGAAGTCATTAATAATTTGAAACAGGACGGCCAGGTTGAAAAGCGTAAAGTATAATCCATACACACGCTCGCCCAGCATGTTCTGTACCTGCCGGTCAATGCCGAAAATGTAAAATACTTTTACTGCCAGATTGAGGCTCAGTACCAGTACGGTATTTATGATAAATTCCCGCTTCAAGGATTTTTGGATTGAATGACCCCGGCAAAGGTCTGTTTTCTTTTGCATTATTTGGCGCGCAGCACCATCTTTTATTTGGCGGCGGTCCACGCTCCCAAGTAAGCGGCCAAAGGCGTATGCATCCCAAACGGATGAGACCAAATTACTGATTTACATAAACTTATGTTATCTTTGCAACGTGAAGCCCCCGTTTTACGGGTATTCGAAAACTAAATTGGAGAAAAATGCTTGGCTTTTTGAAAAAATTATTCGGCCTCGGTAAAGGTACGGTTGGAAAAGCCGTGAATACATTGGACAGCGTCAAAGACGCTGTGGTGGACAAAGCCGGTGACCTGGCAGAAGGTGCCGGTAGTATTGCAAGCAAAGTGAAAGACGTAGCCGGCGATGTGGTAGAGGGTGTT
>JALVEF010000521.1 GCA_027031185.1 Saprospiraceae bacterium | reverse complement strand
CCGGGCACCTGCTGCATCTCCTCCGTCAGGTCGCCGCCCTTCAAGGCAATGATGCCATTCGGATAGGCGTGCCGCTGCGGCTGCAACGCCAAGTGCCGCCGGGACCACCGGAACAGCTTATCCATTCGCGCGACAGCGCGAGATATGACAAAATCACATTTCAGCCCCGGAATGTCCTCGGCCCGCCCGTGGATGGTGCGCACATTGGCCAACTGGAGCGCACGCACCATGGCCCCCACAGCCATGATCTTCTTACCACGGCTGTCCACCAACACAAAGTTGGTTTCAGGAAAGTAAATAGCCAACGGAAGCCCGGGGAAGCCCCCGCCCGTACCCAAGTCCATCACCACGGCACCGGGCACAAAGCGAATGAACTTCGCAATGGCCAGCGAGTGCAGAATGTGCCGCACTTCCAAATGCTCCACGTCGCGACGTGAGACCATGTTGATGCGTGCATTCCATTGCCGGAATACCTCTTCCAACTGCTCAAATTGCCGGTGCTGATGCGCCGACAACTCCGGGAAATATGTAGTGAGTCTGTCCATCGGTCGTCACGAATCCCATTGCAACACCTCCACCCAGTGACGCGCCGGATGCCGGTCGAAGTCTTTGATTTGATGCCGGCAGCTGAAGCCCGTCGCCAAAATGGGCGCATTGGTGGGTATCTTGTCCAGTTGAGGCCCCAGGTCCGACTCAAAGATGGCCTTGGAAAAGTCATAGTGCTCCCGCTCATACCCGAAAGCACCCGCCATGCCGCAGCATCCCGCGTCAATGATTTCATACGTACCGTCCACATAGTCAAACACCCGTGCCAGATACTGTGTGCCCTCCAGCGCCCGCTGGTGACAGTGGGCAAAGAGGTAGTGCTTCTGTATCCCGCTGCGCAGCCGCACCGCCGGGCCGAGGGCCTGCAATCGCTCGGCCGTGAAACGCTCCAGCGATACGACGGCATCGGCCAGCAGCCGGGCATCTTCGACATCAGGCAGTAGATCCGGAATATCATCTTTGAGTGCCGAATAAGATCCGGGCTCGACCACGATGACCGGCCGGCCGGCTTCCAAATACGGGCGAAGTGTGTCCACGATGTATTGACCGTGCTGACGGGCCTTTCGCAGAAAACCGTTTGATATCCAGGGGCGCTTGCTGCCGTGTGTGTCCACCAGGTGGACGGTGCAGTCCAGGTGCTCGAGCAGTTGTATCACGGCGCGCCCGATTTGCGGCTCGTGATAGGTGATGTACGTGTCGGCAAACAGTACGACATCCATTGAACCGGCCTTCGCTTGTCTGGTGGCAAACCACTTGGTAAGTGGTTGCCTGGCGTACGCCGGCAGGCGGCGGCGTACGTCCAGGCCCGCAAGGCGGGATAATACCCAACGCGTCAGATGCAGCGACTGTCCCCAATTGATCAGGCCGGCCCACGCCCCGGCAAAGCGACGCGCCATCCGGTCACTCCGCAAAATGAGCTTCTCGCGCAGGCCGATGCCCTGCTTGTCGTGGATCATCTGCAAGACCTCGCTTTTCATCTTGGCAACATCCACGTTGCTCGGACAGTCCGTCTTGCAGGACTTGCAGGAGATGCACAGGTCAAGCACTTCCCGGAGCGGGGCAGCGGTAAAGTCGCCGCCGGCCATCTTACCGGCAAGTGTGAGCCGCAGCGCATTGGCGCGGGCACGGGTGCTGTCTTTCTCTTTTCGCGATGCCTTGTAGCTCGGGCACATGGCGCCGCCTTCGATGCGCTGGCATACACCGATTCCGTTGCACATATTGACCAGACTGTTGAAGCCCAGTTCCTTGCGGTAGTGATAGACCGTCTCCACTTCTTGCTCGCGGTATTCGACGCCATAGCGCAAGTTTTCGGTCATAGGTGGCGCGTGCACGATCTTACCCGGATTCATCAGCCCGTGTGGGTCAAAGCTCCTCTTAATCTCGACAAAGCATTGGTATATCTCCTCGCCGTAAAAGTCGGGAATGCGCGGGCTGCGCACCAGACCGTCGCCGTGTTCGCCGGACCACGCACCCTTGTAGTGCTTGACCAATTGGAGTACACGAGCAGATATCTTCTCAAATTTCTCAATGTCTGACGCCAGCCGGAGATCCAGGATCGGGCGTACGTGCAAGACGCCCACACTCGCATGCGCGTACAATATGAGATTGACATCCAGCCCGTCACAGAAGCGCTTGACATCTTCAATGTAGTCGGCCAGTACGTCCACCGGCACGCAGGCGTCTTCGATAAACGGTTGCGGCTTGGCCCGTTCGCGGACACTGAGCAGCAGACCCAGGCCCAGCTTGCGCACCGCCCAGATATGGTCAAACCGCTTGTCGTCGGGCCGATGGTGAAAAAACGGATAGGCATACCCCATGCCTTGCTCCCGTAGGAAAGAGACAAAGACGCGATGCTTCTCATCCAATTCGTCCGGACTCTCGCCGTAAAATTCCACGATGAGCAGGCCGCCCGGTGCCCCCTCAATAAAGCCGGCCAGTTTCCGCGTGGCCGGATTGGACAGGGCCAGGCGCACGACGGTATCGTCCAGCAATTCGACCGCTGCCGGTCCAAAAGGCAGGATGCTTGGCACGGCACGGATAGCCTCCATCCGGTCCGCAAAATGGACGACACAGACCGCCTTGTGTGCGGGTTGCGGGACCAGCTTCACCGTCGCTTCCAGGATGGTGCACAGCGTCCCTTCACTGCCGCAGATGAGCTTAGCGAGATTCCAGGCATCCCGATCCACAAATTCATCCAGATTGTAGCCCGTCACGCGGCGCATGACCTTGGGATAGCGGGTGCGAATGGCGTCGCCGTGGTGCGCGATGATATCACGCAATGTTTGATAGATTTTGCCTTCTCGCGAAGGCAAACGGGATTTACTGTGTACGCTTTCCAAAGTCTCTTCGCTGAAAGTCAGTACCGTCCCGTCGTCCAGAGCCACTTTGACGGAGACGATGTGATCTACCGCCTTGCCATATACAATGCTGTGAGATCCGGATGAGTTGTTGGCGATGATACCGCCGAGATTGGCGCGCGAGGCGGTGGCCGGATCCGGCCCGTACAGCAGGCCCAACGGGGCCACGTGGCGGTTGAGACTGTCCAGAATCACGCCGGGCTGGACGCGCGCGATGCGCCGATCCGCATCCACTTCCAGGATTTGGTTCATGTAGCGCGAGAAGTCTATTACCAGGGCGCGCCCGACGGTTTGCCCGGCCAAAGACGTACCCGCTCCCCGCGGCAGGATGGGAATGCGCCGCTCGTAGGCTACGCGATGCGCCAGCAGGACATCGGCCTCATCCCGGGGGACCACTACCGCCATGGGCTGAATCTCATACACGGATGCATCCGTGGCATAAAGTCCCAGGGTCAGTTCGTCGGTATAAATGTCGCCCTTGAAGCCCTTCAAGGCCGACCGCAAGTCCGATACGTGAGCAGATGTCTTCATTTCGGGAGCAAATTATGGCACGCGCAAGTTACTAAGCATTGTACAAGTGACTATTTAGATGCTCCTGTTTTTAGTGCAAAAAGAGCGGCTACCCAAACAGTTACCATCAAAGCCTATGCCGTCGGGCCGGACGGCATAGGCGCTATTTACCTATATTTGTGCCACATCCCGGCAGCAAGTATTCAGTCAATGAGTTCACTCCAAAAAATCCTGCTTATCGGTTCATCAATTCCTCGATTCTTCGATTCCTCAGTTACCCCAAAATCCCGGCAGAAGAAAATTTGGTTGTTTCTTCAGTACTACGTTTTGGGGAGTCCACTCACCAAACAGTCACACCCAATAAATACCCAATGATCAAGCATATTCTATTTGACTTCGGCGGCGTTTTGGTGGACCTGGATTGGAACCGGGCCAACCGGTATCTCGGGCAGTTCACGAAAGAGACCTGGGAAGATTTATATCGGGCGGCGCCGGAGATGCTTCACGGTTTTGAGACCGGACGCATTTCCGGAGACGAATTTTTGGATGCCGTCAAGTCCCGCGGCATTCCCGAAGCTCACGTCAAGCAGGCCTGGAATGTCGTCCTGGTCCGCTTCCCGAAACACAGGGTCCACTTCCTTAAAATACTCAAAGAGCGCTATTCCATCTACTTGTACAGCAACATCAATGTCTGGCACATTGAAGCCCTGGATGCCATGGCCCGCGAGCAAATCGGAATGAGCTTGGATGCCTTTCGCCGGTTATTCCATGGCACCTGGTTTTCCAATGAGATGGGCCATCGCAAACCGGATCCCGGTGGCTTTGAAGTTATTCTGAAAGAAACCGGCATCCGTCCGGAAGAGACCCTTTTTATTGATGATACCCCGGCCAACGTCGCCACGGCGCAAGACCTGTCTTTTCAAGCCTTCCGGCACGATCCCCGGCAGGACATCACAAATGAACTTACCCGCTATCTTCACGCTGCCAATGCCCACTGATACCCACATACCGGAAAAATATCAGCATGTCCTGAATCAACTGCGCCGCTATTGCGGCTACCAGGAGCGCTGCCTGTTTGATTTGCGGCAAAAGGCCCGCCAACTGGGCCTGACGTATCACGAACTGGACACGCTACTGCCCGTACTGGAAGCCGAAGGCTTTTACGATGAAGCCCGCTTTGCCGAGTTTTTTGCCGGCGGCAAGTTCCGCATCAAGAAGTGGGGACGGCGGAAGATTCGCTTGCGACTGCGTGAGAAACAAGTCCCCGCGCCGCTCATCGAGTCGGCGCTGGCGACCATATCCGAAGAAGACTACCGCGATACGCTGCGCCGGCTGATTCGCCAAAAGATGCGCGAATATGGCGGCGACCCACAGACAAAATTTGCCAAACTGCGCCGCTTTATCGAGCAGCGCGGTTTTGAATACGAACTGTTCCGACAGGAATTTGAGAAGCTGTATCCGCGCAAATGACCGCCATGAATCCGGACAATATCCTTCGCCAAACCATCGAAGCCGTCCGCCCCGTCGGCCATTACATCCGCGCGCAGCGCGGACAGCTCTCCGAAGCGGACATAACGGACAAGTCACGCAATAACCTCGTCTCCTTCGTGGATCGCGAAGCAGAGAAAAAACTGGTTCGCGCTTTGCGCGAAATCGTCCCTTCCGCCGGTTTTCTCACCGAAGAAAAGACCATAACTACCGAAGACCGGGCCTTGCGCTGGGTCGTGGACCCGCTGGACGGCACGACAAATTATGTATATGGACTCCCCATCTATGCCGTGAGTGTGGCTTTGGTAAATGGCAAGGACAAGCTGATCGGCGTCATCTATGTGCCCGAGTGGGACGAGCTTTTTTATGCCGCCCGCGGACAAGGCGCCTTTCTAAACGGCAAACCTATCCGCGTTTCTGACCGTTGCGATCTGGCACAGGCGCTGGCAGCCACGGGCTTCCCGTATTATGAGTTCCGGCACGAGGCGTGCTATATGCGGATGTTTGAGCATTATATGCACACCACGCGCGGCATCCGGCGACTGGGGGCTGCGGCTGTGGACCTGGCCTATGTGGCTTGCGGGCGATTTGATTTCTACTTTGAATTTGACTTGCATCCGTGGGACGTGGCGGCCGGCCTGTTGTTGGTCGAAGAAGCGGGGGGCAAAACATCCAACTTTGACGGTAGTGGGGATGCCCTGTCGGGAGAAGAAATCCTGGCGTCCAACGGGCTCCTCCATGACCAATTACTGAGCCCAATCTAATAAGGGGATGACCGTTGACCTTGGGCCGTTGACCATTCACCGTATTAAAGTGACATCGCCGCGATAGAGCAACTTCCTCCCATCCAGAAATTCCACTTGGATCAAATAGACAAACACACCCGGATGCAGCGCTTTGCCCCGGAAGGTGCCGTCCCAATACTGGGTAGAGTTGTCGCGAGGCAAGAAGTGTTCCGCTGAGTAGATGAGCTCGCCCCACCGGTCGTAAATGTTCATGAAGTTGACCTCTTTGACACCGATACCGGTTTTGGGGAAGAAGACATCATTAAAGCCGTCATGATTGGGGGAGAACACATTGGGAATATAGACATTCCGGTTGCGGTCCAGTTCTACTTGTACGGCAGCCGTCTGCGTACAGCCGTTGGCATCCACCAAAGTCAGTTCGAATACCTGATCCTGATCCAGACCGACCACAAAGGGCTGCAGTAGCGATGAATCGGACAAATAATTGGTCGGTGTCCAGTAGAAAGAATCAATGGGCAGCTGTGAACTGTATATCGGGATGAGCTGGACACTGTCCCCCAATTCTACTGTGACCACTTCAGGTAGATTCAAAAATATTTCCTCGGGCTCCGTAATGTTGACCGAAAGTGCCGTGGAGCATTCAAACGCATCATAGACGAGCACGTAATGCGAATCGGCAAAGACCTGATACTCCAGCTCAATGCTTTGCGGCGGGCTGTAGTCCACCGAATACGTGTATGGACCACCGGCGCCGCCATAGACCGTGTCAATACTGATAGTGGTTTGGTAACCGAAGCACTCCGGGGGCTCGACCGGGTTCAGTGAAGCGACGATCGGCTCATTTTGTGAGAGCGTGTAATCCAACGACTGGGTACAGCCTTTTTGGTCGGTGACCGTGACACTGTAGTCACCCGCCGGCAGCAAACTGGCAATATTGGTGTTA
>JALVEF010000520.1 GCA_027031185.1 Saprospiraceae bacterium | reverse complement strand
CAGCCACTTTTTCGCCATTAGGCGAAAAGGCGTAAGTATCACCCCAATCAGCCCAAACGTTGTATGCTTCCCTGCCACTGCGCACACCGTAAACGTGCAATCGCCGGTCAAAGAACACGGCAAAGTAACGCCCGTCTTCCGAGAATTGTATTCCGCCCATCGCATGTTGACGAAAACGGACTTCACCGTCCGAAACAGACACCACATAGAACCACCAATCCAGTGGGTCGTAACCTTTACGGGTCGTATATGCGACTAGCGTTCCGTCAGGGGACACCCTCACCTCTTGGACTTCATCGTGGGGCGTGATTTGCGAAATCTCTTTGCCCTTCCAGTTATAGACCTGGATGGTCTTCGTGTTCGCACTTGCAACCGCAACCACGTCATTCCCTGTTGCAACCTTGTCTTTTGCAGGATTGACACGCAGGGGAACATGGGCGACCACTCTCCCATCTTCCCCAACAATATCCAGGTTCTTCCAGTACACCAACACCGTGTACTTCCCCGAATACACAACTTTAGCAGGCACATGAGGCGCATACTGCGCCACCTCCCGCATCTTCCCCCAGTTATCCCCAATAGGTGCAAGGGGAGGCAATGGCGTGCCGTTGCTCACCGGCAGCACCACCGTGGGAGTGGCCGTAGGGGTTGGCGTCACGGTGGGCGTGGACGTGGCAGTGGGGCCGTGGGTAGGGGTAGGCGTCGGCATGGGCGGCGCCGTAGGCGTCACGGCCGTCGCCGCAGGGACAGACGTGGGCAAGGCCACAGGCGCGGCGGCCTGCCCGCGGCAGGAGGAAAGCAGGAAGACCAGGGGGAATAAAACCAGGAAGCCAAGCCGTTTCATGGATCATTCTCCCAACATCCTCACGAAGTCCGCACCCACCTGTCGGGCACGATTGTACAACCGTTTGTCTCCTGTCCAGAACTCGCACCCTAACCGTTCGGCCAGGGCAAGGTAGAAGGCATCATAGGCTTTCCGCTGTCCTAACACATCCGCCCACTTCAAGGCTTCAAGACAAAGCGCATCGTCCAACCTGGCAACCTGGATGCCTATACCCAAAGCCGCCTGCACCGCTGCTTTCACATGCTCCCTCGGAGCACGATGGGACACACCCAAAGCGTGCAACACCGAAACCACTTCCGCGCGCCATAGTTCGGGGATGTGGATAACTTTGCCTTCCGCTTGCAAACGGCTCAGCAAGGCATCCGCGGCAGCCGTGTGCTCGCCCTGCCATACAGCATAGACCACGATGTTGGCGTCAATTACGACCGAGGGCGTTTCGGACGATTTCATCGGTGCGCTCCTCCCGCATCCGGCGGATGAGTTCAACGACTTCGTCGCCGGTCACCGGCGTTGCTCCCGCGACTTCCAGTTCCCGCCGCGCTCTCCGCAGATCCTCCAACGCCTGTTGCTGTTGCTCCAACAGTCGCGCCCGTTCATCACGCAGGCCGCGCTCAACCATTTCCCGCACTAATTGGGATATGCTCGCTCGCCGCGCTTTCGCTAACCGACGCAGTTCAGCCGCCTGCTCTTCAGTCAACAGGATTTGCATTC
>JALVEF010000519.1 GCA_027031185.1 Saprospiraceae bacterium | reverse complement strand
CACAGGAAGATTTTGATCAGCGTGTCCGACATGGTGTTTTGGACGCAAGATATGGCATTTTTGCGTGCCGCTACGGTGATGGGCATCACCGTAGCGGCGCGCAAGCCTTTACGCCAGCAAATCGGCAGCTTCACTGCCCAATTGACTGCCCAGGGCCACACCCATACCGCCCAACCCGGCCGCTAACACTACATTCGGCGCCAGGTGACGAAGCCTCGGTACTTTATCCGGTCCCAACCCCATAATGCCACTCCACACATGCGTGATCTCCACACCGGCACCCGGTGGCAGTATCCCGGCAAGGAAGTGTTCCAAATATCGCCGGATAGCGGCAGGTTCTCCAAAAGCGGCAGTCGTCTCACCCTCCTTGTCCAGATGACGGCCCCCACCGATCAGGACGCGGCGACCGATATTGCGGAAATAGACATAGCCCTGGTGGTAGTGGAAACTGCCCTGCCAGGGCAGTTTCGTAAGTGGGGCAGTGACCAACACCAGATTGCGGGCCGGCCGGATATCCGTGTCCGGTACCAGTGCCGATGCAAAGCCATTCGTCGCGAGGAGCAACCGGGCGGCGCGCAGACGGCCTCCGCCGGCCAGGTGAATGGTCACATCCCGGTCCCCGGCCTCCCAATTTGATACCTCGACACCAAAGCGGATTTCGATATTCTCGCTTTGCGCCTTGCGATAGAAGGCTTGCATCATGTAGCCCGGATGAAGCTGACCCTCGCCCCGGATGGCGATGGCACGCCGCACGGCAGGTATCTCCCGGGTTACCGGGCGGGCCGTTTCAAAGAAGGGATACATGCCCGTAATGTCCGCCAGATGCTCATTGAATTCCGGCAAGACATCAAGACAGTGCGCATACACTTCTTCATCCTCCTGCAAAAAGACTTCGTGACCTCCCGCCTGCACAAAGCGGACCGCCTCATCGCCCAGCAAACGCCGCAAATAAACCAAGCCGCGCCAACGGCGCGCAACCAATTCCCACACTTCCCCGGCCGGCATTATGGCCAAATCTGCCAACAATTCCGTCGGGCTGCCGATACAGGCAAATCCCGCATTGCGCGTGCTGGCGCCGCGCGAAAAACTACCTCGCTCCAATACGACAATGCGCGCCCTGGGTGCTTTTTCGCGCAAGTGCAGTGCCGCGGCCATACCCGTGATGCCGGCGCCGATGACTACATAGTCCGCCGGCGCCCAAAAGCTGTCTTGTTCCCAATAACTGTACCGCATATGTAACTACTTCACAATCAGTGCCTTCCGGGTCCCACCTGTCGAGATGAAGCGGATGGGCGTCTTGGTCTGCGACTCGATCAGGCGGATGTAGGCCGCCGCTTCTTCAGGTAGCTTGGTGTGGTCGGTCAGGTCGGCGGTCGGCTGCTTCCAGGCCGCTACCTCCCGATAGACCGGCGCGACAGGGACAGCTCCGGCATCAAACGGGAAGTGGGTCGTGCGGCGTCCTTCTATCTCGTAGGCTTCGGCATAGCGAATCGTGTCGCGCCCGTCCAGGACGTCCATTTTGGTCATAGCCAGGTCGGTCACGCCGTTGATCATAATGGCGTATTTCAATTGCACCAGGTCGAGCCAGCCGCAGCGCCGCGGGCGGCCCGTGGTAGCGCCAAATTCATTGCCGGCGCGCCGGAGGGTCTCGCCGGCGGTACCGTGCAGTTCGGTGGGAAACGGGCCACTTCCGACACGGGTGACATAGGCCTTGAAGACGCCGATGACACGGCCGATGCGTGCGGGGGCGATACCCAGTCCGGTACAACAACCGGCCGTGACCGTATTGGACGAGGTGACATAGGGATAGGTGCCATAGTCAATATCAAGCATAGTCCCCTGGGCGCCCTCCGCCAGTACCTTTTGCCCGCTATCGAGCGCATCGTTGATGAAATAGCGACCTTCGACGACGGGGAGTTGACGGATTTGATCTATGGCTTCGAGCCAGCGTGCTTCTTCCGACTGCCAGTCGAAGTCCACTTCGGGATAGAGTTTGAGCAGTTTGAGGTGTTTGTCGCGCAGCCGTTCATAACGCGCGCGAAAACCGGGCAAGGTCAGGTCGCCGATGCGCAAGCCGTTGCGCCCTGTCTTGTCCATATAGGCCGGGCCGATGCCTTTGAGTGTGGAGCCGATTTTTTGTTTGCCCTTGGCAACTTCGGAAGCCAGGTCGAGCATTCGGTGTGTGGGCAGGATCAGGTGGGCCCCGTCAGAGATGCGGAGCCGTCCGGTAGCTCCGGGCATGACCTGTCCGACGAGCGTCAGTTCCCTGGCCAGGGTGACAGGGTCAATGACGACACCACTGCCGATGTAGTTGATGATATCCGGGCGGAAAATGCCCGATGGCACCGTGTGCAAGACGATCTTGCGTCCGTCAAACTTGAGCGTGTGCCCCGCATTGGGTCCACCCTGAAACCGGGCCACAATGTGATAGTCCGGGGCCAGATAGTCCACTATTTTGCCCTTGCCTTCGTCGCCCCATTGCAAACCTAACAGTACGTCAACCATGTGTTGTCAAAATTTAAACTGCACATCCTGGATGGCGTACTTCTTTTCGCAGTAATGGCATCGCACGGAGACCGGATCGCGATCCACCACTTCAAACCGCGTAGGGATCTGCTCGACATTGGTGACGCAGTTGGGATTGGGACAGATCAGTTTGTCAGAGATGGTATCCGGAATAGCCGGATGGCGCTTTTCGACCACTACAAAATCCTTAATGGCGATGATTGTGGCGGTAGGCGAAATCAGGGCGATGCTGTTCATCTCGTCTTCTGTCAGGCGGCGATTCTCGATTTTGAGAATATCTTTGGCGCCCATCTTGCGACTGTGCAGATTGACACCGATCATCATCAGGTTTTCGGGTGGATTCAGGTTGAGCACATCGGCAATGACCAAGGCCTTGCCGGCGGTGATGTGGTCAATGACGGTACCCGACTTGATGGGATCTACCTTGAGTTTTTCTTTTACGGGAGTCATGGCAAGTGTTTTTTAGACGAGTTGAAGGAGTTGGCTAATGATGGCCTGGCGCATAAAGACGCCGTTGCGGGCCTGCTGGAAGTAGTAAGCGTAGCGTTCCTTATCCACATCGGTGGTGATTTCGTTGACGCGTGGCAGCGGATGCATCAGTACGAAGTTGTCCTTGACCCGGGTGAGTACGTCCGGTGTGATGATGTAGGCGTCTTTGACCTTTTCGTAGTCTTCCAGGACGGCAAAGCGTTCTTTTTGGATGCGGGTCACGTACATGACGTCGAGTTTGGGGATGATGGGCTTGATGTCTTCGACTTCTTCGAAGCGCACATTCTTGGCGCGCAGCTCATCTTTGATGTATCGGGGCATCTGCAAGTGGCCCGGCGAGGCGAAGTAAAAGGTCGGGTTGAACTCCGAAAGGGCCTGGGCCAGCGAGTGCACCGTGCGGCCCAGGCGCAAGTCGCCGATCATGGCGATGGTCAGGTTCTGCAACGTGCCCTGGGTCTTGAAGATGGAGTACAAATCCAACATAGCCTGAGTGGGGTGCTGATTGGTACCGTCGCCGGCGTTGATGACCGGGATGTCCACCACTTCCGTTGCCAGGCGGGCGGCGCCTTCCACTTTGTGACGCATGACGATGAAGTCGGCATACTGGTTGATGGTCATCAGCGTATCGGCCAGGCTTTCCCCTTTCTTGACGGATGTGCTACCGGCACCCGCCATCACAATGCTATTGCCGCCCATCCGCTTGATGGCGGTATCAAAGGAAAACAGGGTGCGCGTCGAGGGCTCGAAAAACAGCAAAGCCCCCAGTTTGCCGGACAAGTCGGGTTTGATTTTACCTTGTTCGATTTGAGCAGCCAGGTCAATCAGACGAAGGATTTCGTCCTTATTCACCTGTCGCATGGAGACAAGATTTTGCATGGTCAGTGATTTATGGTGTGTTTGGTTTTGTCATAAGCCAGTTTGCCGTTGATGAAAGTCATTTGGACAGGGACGCTGTCCATGCCCTCGTAAGGCGAGTATTTGGCCTTGGTCAGGAAGTTGGCGGCGCGTATTTTTTCCGTTTGACGCAAGTCCACAACGGCCAGATCCGCCAAATAGCCGGCTTCCAGGCGGCCCATGTGCGGCAATCCGAAAATCCCGGCCGCGCGGGTTGCGGTGAGTTCCACCAGCTTATCCAAGTCCAAATGGCCTTTTCTCACTTCGTACAACAAGAGCGGCAGTGAAGTCTCCAGCCCGGGAAATCCGGACGGCGCTTCGGGATAGGGACGCTGCTTTTCATCCAGCCGGTGGGGCGCGTGATCGCTGCCGATCAAATCCACCGTGCCGTCGCCGAGCGCCTCCCAGAGCGCTTCGTTGTCTCGTTCGGTGCGCAGCGGCGGATTGACCTTGCCGTAGTTGCCGGCCCGCGGTAGCACCGACTCGTTGATAAGCAGGTGATGGGGCGTAATCTCACAGATGACACGGACGCCCCGGCGCTTGGCGGCGCGCACCAAGTCCATTTCCCCGGCGACGGAGGTATGTGCCAGGTACAGGACATTACCCACGTCGGCGGCCAGCTCCAACACCAACTCCGTGCTTTTAATGGCGCAGGTGCGGTGGCGGATGGAATTGTGGTCATAAATCGTCGGTGCCGGAATTTGAGTGGCGTGCTTGTCAATGCAGGCCTGCCATTCGGAGTGCACCATGACGGGCAAATCATATTGCTTGCCCAGTTCGAATACCCGGCGGATGACGTCCGGGTCATCCACATATTCACGGGAATTGGAGCCGGCGATGAATATCTTCAACGCAGCAACATCTTCCGGCTTTGTCTCCAAAACGCGGCGTGCATCGTCCAGATTGTGAGCGGTGGTGCCCAGATTAAACTTGTAGCGGATCAGCGCCTTGCGGGCGGCCTCCCTTTTGAGATTCAGGCTGTCGAGATCCAGCGTCGGCGGCTTGGTATTGGGCATATCGAAGACCATGGTGACGCCGCCTTTGAGCGCGCTGTACGAGGCTGACAGCCAGTCTTCTTTGTCGGTACGGCCCAGATCGCGGATGTGTGTATGGGGGTCTATCATCGCAGGGATGACGGTCATTGCTTGCAAGTCCAGTACCCTGTCTGCCGGTTTCGTTTCCGGGCCTACATAGGCGATGTATTCGCCATCAATAAGCAGGTTTTGGCGTTGTTTTCCGATATAGACATTGGTCAACAGGGTCTTCATACGCGGGCGAGTTTTTTGATTAGGCCGGGGCCTTCATAAACAAAGCCGGTGAACACCTGCAACAAGGTGGCACCGGCCGTGACTTTTTCGTGCGCATCGGCGGGATTAAAGATGCCGCCGACACCGATGACGGGCAAGCTGCCGCCGGTTTTTTCGTGAATGTAGCGGATGACTTCCGTGGCGCGGCGTTTGATGGGGTGGCCGGACAGGCCGCCCGGGCCGATGCGTTTGATGCGTGTAGCCGGTGTGGCCAGGCCGGCACGGGTCGTGGACGTATTGACGGCCACGATACCGGCGGCACCTGCCTGCCGGCAGGCGCTAATCGTGGCATCCAACTCCGCATCGGTCAGGTCCGGTGAGATCTTTACCAGGATAGGTTTGGGATGCGCCTTGCGACGGTTGATGGCTTGCAGGCCTTCGAGCAACTGTACGAGATGGTCTTCGTCCTGCAACTCGCGCAAATCGCCGATATTGGGGCAACTCACATTGACGGTAAAATAATCCACCAAATCATGAAGTCCTTCAAACACGGCGAAGTAGTCTTCGTGGGCCCGATTATTGGGCGTGTCGGTATTCTTGCCGATGTTGGCACCGACAAGGATGCGGCTCCGGCGACGTTGCAAGCGGCGGGCGACGTAGTCGAGGCCCTTGTTGTTGAAGCCCATGCGATTGATAAGTGCCCGGTCGCGTGTCAGGCGGAAGAGCCGGGGCCGGGGATTCCCCGCCTGCGGGCGCGGCGTGACGGCACCGATTTCCACAAAGGCAAAGCCCAGTGCCGCCCAGGCATCAATGGCTTCGGCGTTTTTGTCGAAGCCGGCGGCCAGGCCGATGCGGTGCGGGAAGTCCAGACCAAAAGCGTGTACCGGCGCGCCCGGTGCGGGCATAAAAAAAGTCCTGTACAGGACTGGAACAAAAGGGATACGAATGGAAACTTTCAACACCGTGAGCGCCAAGTGGTGAGCGGTCTCCGGCGGCAACAAAAAGAGTAAGCTTCTCAATAGTCGGTACACGTGCGCGGCATCGGTTTGAGCAAAGGTAGCACTTTTTTGCTTGTTGCCAAAAAGAATGGTTGAATTTGCCCCGCACTTACGGTTTGATGGTCCAAGGTCAAAGGTCAAAGGTAAACGGACTCAACGCTTCGCGTTGATAGGGTAGGAACGGTTTAGCGGTCCCGCTTCGACTTCGCCCTTCGATTTCACTCCACTTCGGCAAGCTCAGTGGCCAAGGGCATCGCTCAGCGACCAAAGGTCAACGGTCCAAGGCACATGGTAGTATCAGGGGCACGTGCGGGGCAAGTTCAACACGCCCCGGCAGGGGCGTATTCAACGCGCAAGCGTTTCAACGTCCCGCACTTACTTGCCCAAAGTGCGGGGCAAATTGCGCTCATCTTACAAAAAGCATAAGCGGAAAGGACCAAAGCCAAAATCAAGCAAAGCA
>JALVEF010000518.1 GCA_027031185.1 Saprospiraceae bacterium | reverse complement strand
TTTCGCCCGACCGGCCGATGGGATATTTTACCGGATTTGATGACCCCAAGACCTATCGCCAGGGACGCCGCTATTTTGTGCCGGCAGTGGAGAAAAGTCTGACTTATCTCAAGGCCCGCGGTGGGGACAAAGGCTTTTTCCTGATGATCGAGGGCTCTCAGATAGATTGGGGCGGCCATGCCAATGACTCGAAGTATATCATTGAGGAGATGCTGGATTTTGACCGAGCCATAGGCAAGGTGCTGGATTTTGCACAAGCCGACGGCGAGACACTGGTCGTCATCACGGCGGATCATGAGACCGGGGGCTACGCCATATTGCCCTCCTCGTCCTTGAATGACCTCCACGCCAAATTTGCGACGGACTATCACACGCCCGATCTGATCCCCGTATATGCGTATGGACCGAAGGCTGACCTTTTCAGCGGGATATACGAAAACACAGCCATTTTTGACAAGATCAAAGAAGCGCTCGGATGGGAGTAATCCGGCCCATCATTCTGCCCAGTTTTCCCGGTCCAAGGTCCGGTATCGAATGGCTTCGGCCAGGTGCTCTATGCGGATGGAGTCTGATCCCGCCAAATCGGCAATGGTGCGACTCACTTTCAGGATACGGTCATAAGCTCTGGCCGACAGCTGGAGTTTTTCCATGGATTTTTTGAGCAAATTGATGCCGGCCTGGTCCAGCTTGCAAATCTGCTGTACCAGCCGACCCGACATGTGGGCATTGGCATATACGCCGGGATAATCGCGGAATCTGTTTTTCTGGATCTCCCGCGCCTTGATGACGCGCTCAGCTATGGCCGCACTAGGCTCAGCCGAATAGTCATTTTTTGCAAGCTGCTCATAGCTCACCGGCGTCACCTCGACATGCAAGTCAATCCTGTCCATAAGCGGGCCGGATATTTTGTTTAGATAGCGCTTGACGGCTCCCGGCGCGCACACGCATTCTTTTTCCGGATGATTGTAATAGCCACAGGGGCATGGGTTCATGGATGCCACCAGCATAAAATTGGCCGGGTACTCGACGGTAATACGGGCACGGCTAATGGTAATTTTGCGCTCTTCCATCGGCTGGCGGAGCACTTCCAGTACAGAGCGCTTAAACTCGGGGAGCTCATCCAAGAACAAAACGCCAAAGTGTGCCAGGGAGATCTCGCCGGGCAGCGGGTTGGACCCGCCGCCTACGAGTGCGACGTCGCTGATGGTGTGGTGGGGAGCCCGGAAGGGACGCACGGTGACCAGACCTGCTTTGGCATCCAATACACCTGCTACGGAGTGTATTTTCGTGGTTTCCAGAGCTTCGGCAAGCGTAAGCGGCGGCAAGATAGTAGGAAGCCGGCGGGTGAGCATGGTTTTTCCGGCGCCGGGGGGACCTATCAAGATGGCGTTGTGGCTACCGGCCGCTGCGATTTCCAAGGCGCGTTTGATACTTTCCTGCCCTTTGACATCCGAGAAGTCCACGGAGTACTGATTGCGATGGCGGGCAAACTCTGCTCTGGTCTCGACTCTGACAGGCTCCCTGTCGGAGTCGCCATTCAGGATATCCACCGCCTGCTGCAGATTCTCCACTCCAAAGACATCAATATCATTGACGATAGCGGCTTCGCGGGCATTGGAGGCCGGTAATATGAGTCTTTTGAAGCCTTCTTTGCGGGCCTGTATGGCGATAGGGAGTGCTCCTTTGATGGGGCGCAAGGAACCATCCAAGGAGAGCTCTCCCATGAGCATGGTGGAGTCCAGCAGTTCGGTGGAGATTTGATTGGTAGCGCCCAAAATACCTACAGCGATGGGCAGGTCAAAGGCGGAGCCTTCTTTTTTGATATCGGCCGGTGCCATGTTGACCACGTATTTGACACGGGTAAACTTAAAGCCAAACTGCGCCAGGGCCGTCTCAATGCGTGAGCGGCTCTCCCGGACGGCATTGTCAGGTAGCCCGACCAAAAAGTAAAAGTTGGACCCGGCGGCGGCTTTGCCGCCGGCATTGATCTCAATGGTGATGGTCAAGGCATCAACGCCATATACCGCACCGGCAAAGGTTTTGACAAGCATAGCTTCTCATAGTTTGGTTATCGGCGGAGCCGATTTGTTTTGATAGACAAAAAGAGATATCTTTGGAGCACAAGTTAGCAAAAATTGCCATGTTGGACCGCGTCTGGTATATTTCTCCCATTGGATGGCTGGAGCTGCGTGCCACAGATGATGCACTGGCGAGTATCCGCAAAGTGTCACAGCCAGATGTATCCGACCTGACTCACCCGGACCATCCCATACTCAACGAGACGATCGGTCAGCTGGAAGAGTACTTTCTGGGTGTTCGCAAAGAATTTGATCTGCCGCTGGACTTTGGGCCGGCGCCGGAGTTTTATTTGCAAGTGTGGGAGGAGTTGTTGACCATACCCTACGGCCACACCATGTCCTATTGGGACATGGCCAGACGACTGGGCAATATCAAGTCTGTCCGGGCAGTCGGACAAGCGGCCAAGGCCAATCCCATCGCCATTGTCGTACCTTGCCATCGCCTGATCGGCAAAGGGGGGAAGCTGACCGGCTATGCCTATGGCCTGGATACCAAATGGGAGCTGCTTCGGCTTGAAAATCCCAATGTCTTCGGTAAGCAGATGAGCCTGTTTGACGGCTGATCTCTACGGCTTGTACACACCGGTCTGCCGGGTTGATGAGGCCACAAAACCCCATCCCGCCCTTAAGGCGGGATAAACTCTCATCACACAAGTGGCCGCACCGGGAGGATGGAGCTATATTTTCATCAGTTTGAGCCATCTGCGGAAGTTGGGCCCGGATATGTGCAAAAAGTAAATTCCGCGCGCTATCGTCTCCATATTCAGGTGGTAGATTTTTTCGCCTTCAAAGGCCGGCATACTATCAGACCATACCAGTACGCCATGCGCATCAATGAGCTTAAAGGCCACATCCATGACATGGGAGGCCACAAGATGAATGCGAACGAGCTCGCTCGTTGGATTCGGATATATGCTGTATATACTGATGGACGTACCGTATGGCACCGTCACACAGTTTTGCTCCATCAGGAGGGGATATCGCACCGTATCTGCAGCCATGGACCAGTACCCTGTCCAGGGATTGAGCAGGCCGAAATCTTGTGTGCCGGTATTGTTCCAAATGGTGTTTTCAAAATCCAGGGGAGCGCCATCGCTCCAGGTGAGCACCGACTCCTGCTCGCGGTCCGTCAGGCCGATCCACACGGGTACATCACCGATGCGCTGGGCCAAAAAAGCGTTTTCGTCCGGATCACCGATCGAGGCCAGATCCCACCCGTGAGCCCGGGCCAATGCCAGGGCGGTAAACCAGGTATAGGGGGTGGCTGAGCGGTAATAGCGATGCCCGTCCAGTATGCCTATCAGGATAAATCCCGGGATAGAGTCCGTGTGACAGTCCGCCGGTGCGGCCGTAAGGATGTGAATGCCGGTGGTGCAGTAGGCCGTGTGCCCGCAGGAGTCCGATGCCTGATACGCTATGGTATAATTACCGGCGCCCAACAAGGCAGGTAGCACCGGACCGCTCACCTGAACCACAGCGATTCCCGTCTCGGGGCAGGTAGTGCCCGCTGTTGGTAATGATAAGTTTACGACGGTGTCCGTCGTAAGGGGGGGCAGTATGATGTCCATGGCGGGCGCACATTCCAGAGTCAACGAAGTATATGGGACAATATCAATGTGCATGCTGCATGTATCGGTGTTATTGCAGGCATCCTGAGCGGCGAACTGCAGATCATAGCTACCGGGTGCCAATGGCACTGTCAAGTCAGGTCCCCCTGTCTGCTGCACCGTCGCCTGACCCACGGGGCAAGATGTCTGTGCCATGACCTGCACTTGCAAGAGCGTATCCTGCTGACCGGGGTTTAGCTGGATATACAGGTCCTGGCCGCACGAGACGGACACCGCCGTAGGGGGCGGAGGATTGACGTGAATGGTAAAGGAGCACGTCTGCTGTACGTTGCAATGGTCCGTCGCCAGGTAAGAGATCACATAATCGCCTTCGGGTACGTGGGTGCCGGGAGCGATGCCGGCCGTTTGGGTCACTGCTATGCCCCCGGCATAGCAGTTGGTGGATGCAGTGGGTGGCTGCCATACGGGCGCCGCAGTGGATTGTCCCGGAGGAATATCCACGGACAGAACACCGGGACAAGTGAGCGTAATGGCCGGATCAATCGGTGACGGGTTGACCTGAATCTGAAACATACAGGTATCCGCATTGCCGCAGGCGTCAGTAGCTGCATAGCGAACGACATACTGACCGGGAGACAATGCCGACGAATCCGCAGGCCCTGCAATTTGCATGAGATGGGCCCCTCCGGTGGTACAGGTAGTCACCACCTGTGGAGTCGTCCACTGAATCACGCTGTCCGGCTGTCCAGGCATTAAGGTGATAGACAGGTCCTGCCCGGGGCATAGCAGTGACAGGATGCCGGTGGGCGAAAAGCAGGTGGCTTCGAGGATATAGGGCTTGGCGATGGATGCATTGGTCATCAGCCAATTGCCGTCCCAGGCCGTCAAGAGCCCATAGTCATTGGACGGTGTATTCGTCATACTCTTGTCAATGCTCACGGGCTCGTAGTTGGCCCATTCGGGATTGCTCTCTGCCATCTCATCATTAAACCCGGTGAAGGCCAAGTCCACGCCGGCAGTCTGTATGGCGCTTTGTAGGAAGTCATTTTCTGCAGTCGTGCCGATAGATACCATGTGTCCAGGCAGCTTCAAACTCTGCAAGCGGGCATCACTCCAGGTAAATGCATCCTGCGAAAGGAAGTATCCATGGGTGGCAAACTCGCCCAGTTTGATGAATCCGGGCAACGAGGCACAGTCAAAACTATCATTGACTACGCCCACCGTGAAAGAGAAAGCACAAGAATCAACGGATCCGCAAGAGTCTATGACCTGATAAGACACCACGTAAACACCCAGGCCATAGAGTGCGCCGGAGGAATCCCCCTGTGTCTGGTTGACTGTGACATCCGGGCTTACCGGGCAGTTGGTGACCACATCCGGGGCCGGCCAAGACACGGGGATTTGGGCGGCGGTATCCTGTACTTCCACGGTAAAAGAAGCCGGGCAAGTAACGCTAATGTGGGGCACACAAGACGCCTGCTGACGGCTATACACAACGGTTTCTGCCACCTCTACCCAAATCTTATTGAACATATCTATGCCCACTTTGTCAAAATGGACACCGTCCGCCAAAAAGACTTCCGGATCATTGCGGTGGGCATGAAACCACGTATAGAAATCGGCAAGTGGGATATTTGTGGCCATGTCCATGGCATAGGGTGCCATTTGGGAGATGATGGAGTCAATGTCATTTTCATCAAAGGGTCTGACCCCAAAAGATTGATCCGGCGTAGGATCCACATACCAGGAGTAGCTGTTGGGGAAAAAGACAAAGGGGATGCGAGCGGGGATCGGCAGGATGCCGCGCTGGATACATTTTTCGCCGATGCTCTGAAAGGCCTGGAGAAAGTTGGCCACAGCTTGTGCCTTATTCGGGTCTCCATAAGGTACCAGGTCATCAATGATCAGGTCATTGACGCCATAGGAGTAAGCCACGACGGCAATCCGTGGTTTTGCGTCAAGGATGGAGTCAATTTTCAAGACGGCTTCGACGGCTTTCTCCCCGCCCTTGCCGCCGTTGATGATAATGGGGTAAAAGCACGGTAGATCCGCGTGAATTTGGTCTCCAAAATAGGTTGGCGCCTGACTATGGGTATTGCCGACGCCCATGCAGTTGTTGGTCTTGCTGTCTCCAAAAAAGAGCCAGATATCATCTTTCATGCCGGGCGGGGCAGTCTGAAAGACTTCGAGCCGACTCAGGGCGAGATGGTTGGATGTCAGCTCTTTTACTTTGACCCATTTGGGGTGGGTATTGGGAAAAAGGACAAAGTTGTCCTTGCTGTGATTCTGATAAGTGCCCAGGAGCGTCCAATCCCCGTCACTTCCATCGGTAGAGTTGGTACTGACGAGGATTTGGAAAGTGCGAAGAGAGGCCTCCGCGGAGTCGCGGTTTTGCCAGGAGCGGGTCCGCCAGTGCAGTATCAGGCTATCGGACGCTGTACTTCCGGCATCTACCTGCAAGGCGACTTCAAGCGGGCCAAAGGCTTCCCACCAGGTGAGATCCGTGGCGTCGCTGAGCGCATCTAAATTCGTAAAATTTGTGGCGGGTTTGTTGCAGTAGAGGGGTTTGAAAAGGGACAGGCATTGGTTTTCGGCGATGGAAGGAATCGTCTGGCCCATGGCGGCATATCCGCCAAAGATGATAGGCGACAGTAATAACAGGCACAGCTTGGCGAGGCGAATCCTCATTAAATAAAATGTTTTGATCACAGAATTACACATCAATACTTCTTGACAAACCGGACTACAAAGATATTCCAAGTATAAGTCACGCGCCACAAAATCAAACAATCTGTGTAACTGTTTAGGTACCCGCTGTTATTGCGTTAGAAAAAGGGGCGCCGAAATATTTGCCTTCAGATGTAACTGTTTAGGTACCCGCTGTTTTTGTGCTAAAATGCCCTTTTTGCCCCTGTTTTTGCCATGTAACTGTTTGAGCACCCCTTGTTTTTGCGCTAAAATGGCCTTTTCGCGCCTGTCT
>JALVEF010000517.1 GCA_027031185.1 Saprospiraceae bacterium | reverse complement strand
TTGGTGACGGCGAGTTGGGACGGCACGGCGGCACTGGTGGAGGTTGCCACCGGGCGGGAAGTTGCCCGCATCCGCCACGAAGGGAATGTGGACGCGGTAGCCTTCAGCCCAGGCGGGCGCTACCTGGAGACGGCGGGAGAAAAAGATGTCTATATCCTGCCATTAGACCAAGACGAACTCTTCACCCAGATCTGCGCCCGCCTGCCGCGCAATATGACCTACGAGGAGTGGCGATACTATTTTGGCAACGAAACGTACCAGGCCGTTTGTCCTAATCTCCCTTTGCCTTCAGATTTGCCCTCATCGACGGATGCCAAAATCCGTCAACAGCAACGGGGATTTTGGAGTATCGCGGGCATCCTGTTTATTGTGACTTCTTTCCTGCTCTGGCGTGTTGTGCGTAGCGAGACAGTCTCGGTTAAACGGTTGTTCTTTGCTTTGTGGTTTATGCTTACTGTGTTGGTTGCCGCCTGGCAGGCTCGAAACGCCTGGTATGGTTTCACATCCCTTCAGGCCGATGGAGCAATGGTGTTCGTGGTGTTGCTGGGTACAGGTTGGCTTACAGCAAGCAAAATCGGTCGCATGCGTCATATCTGGATAGCGTGGGGGTACTTAGGCCTAATTGGGTATGCCTTTGGGATGTATGTCGTGCTGATACTGAGGCCCGAATTGCTTCCCGCATTTCCCGGCGGAACATATATTGCTCAAGGCTGGAGAGGTTTGGCGACCGACGCTGTTTTGAAATTGACATCTCTGCCCTTTTCCTGGGATGTATTTTTTACTTTGTGGGTCTCTTGGATGGTGCTGGCTTTCTTGCTGATTGGTACCGGGTATAGCGCAGGGCAAGTAATTGCCATTTTTGTCGAGAAGAGAAGAGCGCAATGACCATGCGCATCTGACACCAGGATAGATTCAATCCTCGCGCTGTAGGGCCTTATGGCAGGCTATTGCCGCAAGTGAGGCGCTTTTTGCGCGGCATCCTGAAGCCGTACAAAAAGTGAAGGCCCAAGAACCTTGTTCTCACTCCGCCTTCGCCCGGCGTAGTGCAACTGCTTGCAGTTGCCGCCCGCAGCCCTCACCCCCGGCCCCTCTCCCGTTGGCGGGAGAGGGGAGTCCGACCGCAGGGAGGACGGGGTGAGGGTGTCTGATGGCGGCAACATCGCTCTCGTCGCCCTTGCCTGCGTTTTCTTGCTATATCCCCTGACAACTGCCAGCAGTTGTCCCACAAACCCCACTGAAAGGAGCAACCCCATGAAACAACTCATCGAATTCCCCCTTGAAGATGGCTCCACCATCCTGGTGGAAGTGGAGACCCCCGCAGGGAGCGGGATGGTGCCCGCGACGCGCGGCGGCGGGGAGACGGTCGCCAAAGCGCAGCAGACCTTCGAAGCCGCCCTGGACAAAGTCCGCCCGGCGGCGAGCGCCATCATCGCCAAACTGCGCGCCCTGCACGACCCGCCGGATGAAATCGGGGTCGAGTTCGGACTGAAGATGAGCGCCGAGGCCGGGGCTTTCATCGCCGCCGCGGGCGTGGAGGCCAATTACAAGGTCACGCTGAAGTG
>JALVEF010000516.1 GCA_027031185.1 Saprospiraceae bacterium | reverse complement strand
CTTGTCGCTGGATGAACCGGGATTGCAGGGTGTACTCTATTACCAACTGGACACACCGGAGCACTCGGCCATCAAGAAGATGATCATACTCAGATAATTCGTCCAAACCAATTGGTACAAGCGCCGGCCACCAGGTCGGCGCTTGTCGTTTAGGCACCAACCGGGGTAAAGGAGGAAAGTTTGCGGCGTGTCCGCCGCGAGGTAATCAACGGTGTAGCGGTATTGCGTTTTAGTAGTAGAGTCCCCCTACAGCCCCAAGTTGTCATGGAAAAAGTCCGGATTCTCGTTTTGCGCTTCATCGCTTTTTTTCACAACAGCGCCCTGAATGCCCAATGGCAAAGCTGAAGCTGCTGGCAAAAGCTAATGGGCCATATCATACAATTCCGCGCCATTTACCCCCGGAACAGCCAGGAGATGCCCAGCCGGAATCGCGGCTTCATCATCGGATAGAGGGCCGTCTCGAAATAAATCTTATCGGTAAAATAGTATTGTAGATTTTCCATTTTGGCAAAAAAGCGGAAGGTGCGCACCCGGAAGGCAGCGGCCACGTCCCAGGCCGACAGCGGACCGGCGACATAGGTATCTTGCAAATAAAAATTGCCAAATAAAGGCTGATAGGCCTCCGGCGTCCAGCGGCTGTAGTAGCGCTGCGTGAAGCCAATTTTTGCATCCAGCGCCTGTTGAAATAACATACGTTGCCAATACAAGCGCTGCACCGCATAAATCCCGGGCCGGCGAATAAACTGCGCACCGGTCTGTTGGAACAGCCAATAACTATGCAAATGAAAACTCCCCAACGAAAGGCGGATGCGCGCGTGTGCGCGCACCACACCAACCGTCCCGCCAAATTGGCGCGGACGGGACAGCGCATCATAATAAACGGGATAGGTGAGCGTCGCGACACTAAGCCCGGCAGACAAAAACGGGTTATAGGCCAACGTCCCCCCGATTTGGTTCACATACCGACGCCGGAAGTCATTGTGCCAGACCGGTATCTGGGTCACGAAAGCATTGCGGAGCAAAAGTTCCGGTGACTTGGCTTGTAAACGGGCGTCAAGCCGGATTTTCCATTGTCTCCAAACCGGCAGGAGCAAATGCCCGGTCAGCAGATAATCTCCGGCATCGTCCCCTGCCAGACGTACCCGACCCTGTGCGTGCCATTCCATACGCCCGAGACGATTGTCCCATCGTCCCGTCAAATTGACGTGGTTGCGTGTAAAGGACAAAGGCTCTTGATTCACTTGATAACGCACCCACTCTATACCCGGCGCCGGAAGCCATTCAAATTCCGTGCTGTCGGCCCGCACACCTTTGAAGGCGACAGCACCCGAAATACCCATTACCCGGTATCCCAAATACTGACGCACACCCCGGTCATCGGTGACATAATCGCCGAAAAAACCGGACATCAGATCAGCACCCTGATCATAGAACAGATAAGACTCCGTCCCGACCCAAATTTTGTTTTCCAATTCGGGGATGAAAGTCTTGCCGCTGTGCACCGGCCGGTAGAATTGCTGCCAGCGAAGCCGGTAATGACGGTGAGCGCTAATAGCATCATGCAAATAGACGGGCTGTGTCTCCGGTCTTTCAAATCCGGGCGCAAAGAAGAGACTATCTGTCGTCAAACCGCCGTTTTCCCTGGCCTTGGCATCGTTAAGTGCCAGGGTCAGATAGGCGCGATAGCGGGTGGACTTTTGGTATTGTATCCCGGCCAACAGCGCGCTTACCCGCGCTGTCTGGGCGGGATACTGTCCCAAGTGATTGATCTTGCGGTATTGGAGAGATAGTTGGAAGCCGTCCTGAAACTGTTTGGCCAGCCGGGCCTTGAAAAAGAGATTTTCCTTGCCGGCATAGCTAAAATAAGCATCGGACAAAGCGCGTCCCAGGTGGTAATAGCGCAGGCTGTCAAGCGAATAAAAGTACAAATCATGCACGGGAATGCCCAAATCCAGGCGAAAGCGGGCCGGATCCGGATAGGCCACCGGCCGGGCGGCTGAACCCGTATTGCCGAGATGCAGGTAAGCCATGCCCCGCCCCCGAGCCGGATCGTATTCCGTGAAATAATCATCCAGCAGGGTGTCGGCAAACGGCCGCCGAAACGGCTCCATACCGGCGTAATAGTACATCACGCGCACGGTGTCGGGAGGCAATTCTTTCCAGGACACGGTATCGGCGCGCATGGTGTCTTGAGACGCCGGAGCCGGGGATTCCGCCCGCGGGCGCGGGCGCGGTTTCTTACCCTTCGGAACTTGCGCCGTCAATCCGCCGGACAAAGCGACCAGGACGACACCGACGAGCAGAATGCGTTTGATGACATGCCACATGAATGAGTGAATGAGGCAGCAATTTTATTGTCGGACCCACCGGGCCCGGAGTACTCGGCCATCGGATGCCAACCGGACGATGTACATTCCTGGCGGCCACTTCGAAGTCCCCTCTATCCGCAAGCGGTGCCGGCCGGGCGCGAGATCCAGCCGCTTTTGATATACCGCACGCCCGCTCACATCCGTCACCAGCAGCGTAAACCGATCCGGACGGAACGTCCGGAAAACTATCTCTACCTCTTCGCCCAAACGAGCCGGATTGGGCACAAGTGTCAGCTTTCCTGCAGGACGCAACGGCTCGCGGGTCGCCACCGGTAATTGGACCGGCGGGAAGACGAAAAGCCCGGACAACATATCGGAAATCAGCACCCGGCCGGACGGCAACAACGGATACACACCCCAGGCGCCTTCGTAACCCTGACCATCCGGGCCGGCATAGGTATCATAATAGGCCACCCGCTTGGGATGCAACGGATCCCGTACATCAAAAGCCTGATAACCATCGTAGTAATAGGACACGTACACGACGTCTTCGCGCCAAATCAGATTGTGCGGGATGCGCGTGGATGCCGGCGATTCCGAGTTGAACGTGGCCACGACGGACAAGTCTGTCAAATCATCGGTTTGGACCACCTTCAGATCCATGCCGTGTGTTTCATCGGCCATGTAGTAATATTGCCCGGCCACATCCCACCAGCCGGAGTGATTGTAGCCTTTTTGCGGGTAGTCCGTCATCGTACCGAGCAAAATGATGCTGTCGGGATTGGAGCAATCGGCCACATAGAGGCCGTCAAATCCGCAGTTTAAAAATGCCGTATCGTTGCGCACGTACAAGTCATGTATATAGGGAATACTCTGGCCATCGGCAAAATTATTGGCGTCGCGCAGCCAGACCGGATGCGCCGGGTCGGGGGCCAAATCAAAGATTTGGAATGAGGCCCACCCCCCGCCGTTGGCGATCTTGCGCACCCCACAAGTGTAGAGCTTGGCGCGCGAGGTATCCACCCAGCAGTCGTGGGCACGGTTCATATACTGGTAGGAGTCATAGGTCACATGGACGGAATCGGGCAGGTACGAAAAATCAATCACTTGTAGCGTGGCCGTCCCGTCGGCATTTTCATCACTGACGGCATACAGGTAATGGTCGTACGTTTTGAAATCGCGGTGGATAATACCGGTGCCGTATGAGCTTCCCTTGACAAAGGCCACCTGCTGCATGGTATTGATGTCAATAATATGAGTGCCGAGTGTGGAGCCAATCACTCCGTATTCCACTCCATTGTGGACAAAGCCCCAACAGTCATTGTACTTTTCGCCGATGACACTAACCGGCACGGTGTCGGAATCCCAGACCCCAAGCGGGTGAACTTCCTCGGCCTGGGCAGATAAAAAGGCAGCCCATAACAAGTAACAGGCCAAAAGAGCTGATTTTTTCATTGTCAAAGCTTTGTACCCGGTGCGTGAGGCTATTCGTCCTCGTCACAGATCAGGTCAAAGACGGCGGGGTTGAGTCCCATCATGGAGAAGCCACCGTCGTGATAAAGATTTTGCATTGTGACCATGCGGGTCAGGTCGGAAAACATCACCGCACAGTAGCGGGCACAGTCTTCCGCCGTGGCATTGCCGAGCGGGGACATTTTGTCGGCATACTCAAAGAAACGACCAAAGCCCTTGACACCGCTGCCGGCAGTTGTCACAGTCGGTGACTGGGAAATGGTATTGACGCGGACTTTTTTCTTCTCGCCGAAGTGGTATCCAAAACTGCGTGCATAGGATTCCAGCAGAGCTTTGGATTCTGCCATTTCGTTGTAGTCGGGAAATACGCGCTGGGCGGCGATATAGCTCAAGGCCAGGATGGAGCCCCATTCGTTCATGGCATCGAGCTTGTAGAGCACCTGCATCATCTTGTGAAAAGACATGGCCGACACGTCATAGGTCTTTTTCATCCACTCATAGTTCAGGTCAGTGTATTCCCGTTTTTTGCGGATGTTGACGGACATACCGATGGAGTGCAAGACAAAGTCCAGCGGACCACCCAATATTTCCATGGATTTGGTGAAGAGATTTTCCAGGTCTTCCAGCGAGGTGGCATCGGCGGGTATGAGTTCGGCGTCGAGCTTGGCGGCCAGCTCGGTGACTTGTCCGAAGCGAAGCGCCACCGGCGCATTGGTCAGGGTAATGTGGGCGCCCTGCTCCACACAAAATTCCGCCACTTTCCAGGCGATAGAGCGCTCGTCAAGCGCACCGAATATCACACCGCGTTTCCCTTTCAGTAGGTCTTTCATAGTTAATTGGTCATTTCAACGGGACAAATGTACCGATGCTTTTCCAAAGGACAAGCGAAATCACTGCTTAATTTGGGCGAATATTCCTGCTCTGGCCCGCTATGGTGCTTGCCGCACCATAGCGGGCCAGAGTCCGGGAAAATGTCAAATGGACGAATTGAACTAACTTTGCAAGAAAAATGCCGAGATATTACATCCTGTTGCTCCTTTTTATTACATCCCTGCGACTAGGCTTTGCTCAAACAGGCTGCACAGACCCGCAGGCTACCAACTATGACCCAAACGCCATCGAAAACGACGGCTCATGTCTGTACGACGACCTTGTCGTCACGCCCGTGCTCCGTACCCTGCTCGATGACGACCTGGAAGAAATTTCGGGCTTATTGTACTACCAAAACCGCTTGTTCGGTATCAACGACAGCGGCAATGAAGCCGCCATTTACGAATTGGACACTATCACGGGCGACGTCATCGCAAAATATCATCTCATCGGCACCGAAAATGTGGATTGGGAGTGCATGACGCGCGATGACCAATATGCTTACATCGGTGACACGGGCAACAACCAGCACGGCAACCGCAAGGACTTGAAAATATACAAGTTTCCCCTGACGGCCTTGCTGTCAGACGGGCCCATCCCGGCGGATGCCATTGAGACCATTTCTTTCCACTACGAGGACCAAACGGACTTTTCGGCGAAGCCGAAAAACCACACGCGTTTTGACTGCGAGGCCATGATCTGCCTGGGTGACTCGCTGTATCTTTTTGCCAAGGATTGGGTGCATTATCACACGCGCTATTACGCGCTGCCCAAAACTGCCACAGGCGAAGTCACCGCACAGCTGCGCGACAGCCTGCCCATCATGGGGCTGGTGACAGACGTGACCACCGTAAATGACTCGATCATCATTCTACTGGGTAGCTTTGTGGACGGACACTTTCTCGAACTGTTGTACGACTACAAGCCGCATCACTTTTTTGCGGGCAACAAACGAAAAATCCACTTGTCGCACAGCCAGCTGGGACAACCGGAAGGGATTGCCCCCTGCGGGGGCGAGGCCGTCTTTCTGTCCACCGAAAAGTTTAAGCTGGGCGGCATGTCCAAGAAGCAAGCCTTATTTAAGCAGTCTGTCGGTCAGTGGTTTGCGCCGGTGGCCACTACCGGGGGAACAAGTCCGAATCTGACGCTACCGGCCATCTATCCCAATCCGGCCAACGGCAGCTTCAGGTTACGACTGCCGGCGGATTTTCACAACCGGGACCTTACCTGGACCTGGCTAGATGACAGGGGGCATCGTATGTGTGCGTTCAAAGACCACTTTACGCCGGCCACGGCGTACCACATTCCTTTCTTTCTGAAAGACGGCCACTATTACCTGGAACTGTCCAACGGCAACAGGCTCATCTCCATTCCGGTCATTGTAGCGGGGAAGTGAGACTTGATTTTGATTGTTGAATCGCTGCGCGTTGAATTTGTCCCGGCTAGGACGTTGAAATCGCTGACGCGTTGAAATGGCCCTACGGGCCGTTGAAATGCGCCTTCGGCACGTTGAAGCATTTATAATTGGGGTCCTTAAAAGTTCCCTTCTAATGTAAGGAATTGATAATCATTGTATTCCGTGGCTGATGCGTGACTTCCAATCAAGATAAATGCAAGACAAATGCCCCTCTTACCTGCCCACCAAAGCGGAACGATACGTCACTCATCCTGCATATTGCAAATGCGGAAAGAAACATAGCCCAAATCTTGCAAAGCAAGTAAGTGCGGGACAAACTCAACGCGAAGCAATTTCAACAGCTCAGCTGTTTCAACGTCCCGCACTTACTTGCCCGCCAAAGCGGAGAGATATAGCGCTCATCTTCCAAAAAGCATAAGCGGAAAGGGGCAAAGCCAAAACCAGGCAAAGCAAGTAAGTGCGGGACAAACTCAACGCGAAGCAATTTCAACAGCGCAGCTGTTTCAACGTCCCGCACTTACTTGCCCGCCAAAGCGGAGCGATATAGCGCTCATCTTCCAAAAAGCATAA
>JALVEF010000515.1 GCA_027031185.1 Saprospiraceae bacterium | reverse complement strand
AACATCCAATCCCCATTTAAAGTCTTTCGACTGATAAGGAATGGTTTGCAAACTCATTTCAACACCAGATCGGTGACTAAGTCCACCATTGGTTAAATAGTATCGATAACCCGTAGCATTACTGATGCTTTGGCTAATAATATCATCTTTGCGCTTGTCATAATAATAGGTCAAATTTAATCCCACCCGATCTTTGAATAATTTAAGATCGAGACCTGTTTCAAACGAACTATTTAATGCAGGTTTCAAATTGGGGTCAACAATTGTTGTCGGCGTTAATAAAGTGGAACTTCCATTCACAGGAACACCCGCCATGATAACATACGAAGGATAAATACGATGAGCATCGACATCTGAACCTACTTGTGCCCAACCAATACGGAATATACCAGAACTTATGATTTTTTTGATGTTGTCATTTTCAAAAAATTCCAAATTCGTAAAATTGAAAGTTGCTCCTACCGAAGGATAAAAATATCCGTTGTGATAGGGGAATAGCGCTGAACTCCAATCTTGACGTCCGGTAACTTCC
The DNA here is from genome assembly GCA_027031185.1 of Saprospiraceae bacterium. Taxonomy (GTDB): domain Bacteria; phylum Bacteroidota; class Bacteroidia; order Chitinophagales; family Saprospiraceae; genus HyVt-613. The sequence continues at coordinate 1,040 of JALVEF010000515.1, read as the reverse complement.
AAAGTCAATAAGTCAGCATAGCGAACAGCCACTTTTCCATAGACCGAATAAACCTTTTTGCGAGATGCATCTAAAGTGGTTTTAACAGGTTGTTTTGTGTTATCAAAGCGATATACATCAGGAATAACCAAACCATTTTCTATATCTTCCCTGTCCATCCACTTAAGAACACGTAGAAAATTTTCAACACGCAAAGATGTTCCAATAAAACCATCCAATTTTAAATCATCATTAATTTTATTCTTATACATCAAGAACCCGTCCAAGTTATCCCTAACATAGAATCGCCTGTCTTGACCAAAACTATTTACATAATTTTGGAACAGGTCATGTGCTGAGGAATATTCAATCGAGTATGGCATTTTAAACTCTGAGAAAAAGTTGGAGTTATAACGTCCTGCACGAAACTTCAATGCCCATGTTTTATTTATATCATATTTAGCCGACACATGACCAAGCCATCGTTCCGGTTTTCTGTCTCGTTGATAATATTTTAACCACGTATATGGGTTAAACCAGAATACATTTTTCTTCAAACTTTCCGGATCTTGGTAATCCATACCAAAAAGACTTACAACCCATGCGTTTAACGGCCCCCACCAGTTCCAAGAGGCAAAATAACCTTCGGGTGTTTTTAGATCTACCAATTCCCGCATCTTCTTCATGTCCATATTACGGGCAAACCATTGGTTAAACGAACCGGTGGTTTGGTTTGCGTAATTATCATTAAAATCACCATGAATTTTGTCAGTAGTATAAGTAAATCCAGTACTAATTTTCAATTTTTTTGATAAGCTATAATCAAAATTAAAATCATAAATATAACGATTCGCATAAGTATAAGGCATTACACCTTTTTGATATTTGTTACTGAAACTAAATCGAGCCGAATAATTTTGATTGGCCGACATAATGGAAATATTATTTTGATACAGCGCTCCTGTATCAAAGAAATTTTTTACGTTGTCCGGATGTGCTGAATACGGTTCAGTTTTACCAAAGTAGGGGCTGCCAGGAATCCAGGCATACCATGGCATATA
>JALVEF010000514.1 GCA_027031185.1 Saprospiraceae bacterium | reverse complement strand
TGAGAATATTATTCGCAGCGTCATAGGAAGGGGCGCCCGAGCCGGTCACACAGATATCTATACTTGAACTATTGCCCAAATTGGGAATGGGTACGGACGGGAAAGGAACCAGCGTGATTGATGCTGTGTAGGGCGGTGTGCCTCCGGTGGTGGTCAAGACGAACACATCCGGGAAACAGTCGCCGACACACAGGGTGCCGCCGCCGGTCAAGGTCATCACGGGCGGTTCTGTTACTTGCACGGTCACCGTTCCTGATACAGTACCGTTGCATCCACCTGCCGAAACAGAGGATAGGGCATAAGTGGTGGTGACGGAGGGGCCTACTGAGATGGTATAGGGATTGTCCGTGGTGGATATGGGTCCGATGGTCGTACCGTTTGCCGTATATTCGAAAGTAAATGGTCCGGTACCGGTAAAGCTCACTTCCAGCGTTGTGGTCTGGCCGCTGCAAACTACATCCGCGCCTGTCAAAGTCAATGTAGCCGTTGGAGCCGGATTGACCACAATATCCTGGGTGTATGGCATGGCGCATTGGCCCGGGTCCGGTGTAAAAGTAAGCGTGAAAGTACCGGCCGTGGCAGGTACGAATTGGTTGGCTGTCACGCCGGGGCCGGACCACGTGCCGGAAACATTCTCAATGGAAGTAACCGGCAAATTGAAGGGCGGGTCATTGAGACACAGCGTGGGGAAAGGATTGAAACTCACCGTTCCCGTGGTCACTTCCACGGGAAAAGTATAGGTAAGTGTCTGGGCGAGATTATTGCAGCCTCCGACATCCAGTTCCGTGTTGGGACGGGTCACGGTCACGCTGACCGTGGTCGTACCTGCGGCAAGGCCGGTGATGGTGGCCGATTCGCCGCCAGCTGAAATGGAGACGATAGACGGATCGGCGACGGTCCAGGAATAGTTTTGCGACACACAGACCGGCGAAAGGGACAGGTTGGCAGTTTGTCCCACGCACACCGTCGTCGTATTGGGGTCAGTAGCATCGGTACAGCCATTGTCGGCAAACTCCTGATTGGCTGGCTGGCGCATGGATGCGATCCATTCTGCATTGGCACAACTATTGGGCAGTCCCGGGCTTTGATACGTGGACGCCTGGACCTTGCTGAAGTTGACCACACTCCGGTAGTCATTGTCAGCGACATTGAGAAATTGGTAGGTCATATTGCTCCCGCCTGTTGGGGAGACAAGAATGCCATCCGGGCCACCATTAAATTGTGGAGCGGGTACCCCACAAGACGGATTGGCAGGAGAGCCGTAGCATAGTCCGTGAAAGAAAGTAGCGTCGGGGAGGCGAGTCTGAAAACCATCGCCGGCATTGCGCATACCCAGGGGGCCGCCAAATGAGGATGCGAAGTTGTCCGGTAACGGGACATACGTGGCTCCCCCGTAAGAGGGGCTGCCTGTGGTTCCAATGGGGCAGGTCACATTTTGGGGGCAAGGTGTGGAAGGGTCCGGCGGGTGCGGTGTGTCGGTGGTCGTCTCAAGATAGGCCGCCGAGTGTGAGTTGAGTGGCAGCCAGCGGACACCATCGCAATCGCTGTCTTCCGGATCTATGATTTCTGTTCCTCCAATTTCGGCTTGATACTGAGGATCGACTGGCAAATCCCAAGAATAGAGAACTATAATAGTGCCGACAGGTACCTGCTCCCAAGTACTGTGGTTGGTAAAACGAACATGGCCTTTGGCCACACCATACCCGGCCAATGAGCCGCCGGCAGGCGTACAATTGACAAAAATCCCATTGTTGTCATCCACAATCCAATGGCGCAGGTCCACGGTCTCACAAGGATTGCCGACGACGACCAACTCGTAAAACTCTCTATTGCCGGTAGAGCCCTGAGATGCTTCATTGACTATCAAACCGGGCTGCGCCCACAATGCAACGGGAATCGCAATAAGAATAAGTAGTCCTAATGTGAGTTTGTTCATCATGTTTTGCATCGGCGCGCGTACACCCGTACCACGCGCAAAGATAACGGCTTTGGTACACAAAATCGTTTGGCTGCTCATTTCAATTGTCCCCAAAAGCACCGCAAGGCGTCAAGCCCCGGGAACTTCACAGCGCGCCGGGTTGTGCCACCGGTGTCAAATTCAAGCAGCCCGAACAGTCGCTACCGCGCGCCCCCTTTCGGGGGCGCAAACTTTTCCATTCAACATTGCTAATGGCCGGACCCAGACAAATGCTGGTGCCATGCGCATAAATAAAACGAAAGCCTATACCGGCCAAGAGGCTTTTTTGCGTACTTTTGCTGCCTGAAAAATGGCGTGCTATGAAATTGTCTGAACAAGAGATCGAACGCCGCAAGAGTCTGGAGGCCTTGCGTGCGCTGGGCATAGATCCTTATCCGGCTGAGGGTTATGAGGTGACTGCCACGGCGGCGGAGATAAAGCGGGATTTTGACCCTGAAAAAAACAACTTCCAGGACGTCCGTCTGGCAGGGCGCATCATGTCGCGCCGCATTATGGGCAAGGCGGCGTTTGCCGAGTTGCAGGACAGCACCGGGCGTATCCAGCTTTATCTAAACCGCAACAATCTGGCACAGGGCGATGATTATACCCTGTTTGAGGAGGTATTCAAAAAGAACACGGACATAGGCGACATCATAGGTGTCCGGGGAGAGGTATTTGTTACCAAAACAGGTGAAATCACCGTGCGGGTCAAGTCCATGAAGTTTTTGGCCAAGGCTCTACGACCGCTGCCGATCGTCAAGGTGGATGAGGAGGGAAATGTACATGATGCCTTTTCCAACCCGGAGCTCCGGTACCGGCAGCGCTATGTGGATCTCATCGTAAATCCCGAGGTGCGGGAAAAATTTCGCAAACGGAGTATGATGATCCGCACCATGCGGAAGTTTATGGAGGATGCCGGCTACCTCGAAGTGGAGACGCCCATCCTGCAGCCTATGTACGGGGGCGCGGCGGCGCGGCCATTTAAGACGCACCACAACACACTGGACACGACGCTGTATCTGCGCATCGCCAATGAGTTGTATCTGAAGCGGCTGATCGTGGGAGGCTATGACGGCGTCTTTGAGTTTGCCAAAGACTTTCGCAATGAGGGTATGAGCCGTTTTCACAATCCGGAGTTTACGCTCATGGAATTGTATGTGGCATACAAAGACGTCTATTGGTTGATGGACTTTACGGAGCGGATGCTGGAGCAGACGGCTCTCGCCCTTCACGGCACCACGAAAGTCAAAGTAGGCGAACACGAAATAGACTTCAAGGCGCCTTACAAGCGCTATACCATGTTTGAGGCTATCAAGGAATATACCGGAGTGGATATTTCCGAAATGGATGAGGCCGGCCTTCGTGAGACAGCCCGGCAGCTGGATGTACCCATAGACGACACGATGGGAAAGGGTAAGCTGATAGATGAAATCTTTGGCGAAAAAGTAGAGAGTCACCTGATACAGCCTACTTTCATCACCGATTATCCCATTGAGATGAGTCCGCTGGCCAAGAAGCACCGCAGCCGTCCCGGCCTGGTCGAACGCTTTGAGTTGATCTGCAATTCCAAAGAAATCGCCAACGCTTTCACCGAATTGAACGATCCCATTGACCAGCGGGAGCGCTTTGAGGAGCAGCTGAGGCTGGGCCGGCGGGGCGATGAAGAGGCTATGCAACTCGACGAGGATTTTTTGCGTGCACTGGAGTACGGGATGCCGCCTACGGCGGGCATTGGGATAGGCATTGACCGCCTGGCCATGATCATGACAGACTCGCCTTCTATTCAGGAGGTCATCTTCTTTCCCCAGATGCGACCGGAAAAGTAAAAGTTCATCTGAGGGCAGGCAGGTTTTGATTTGCAATGCACATTCCATATGGCGAAATCAATTTGATGACTTTCGTCATTATTTTCCTATTATGTTATGGCACAATTTGTGACAGCATAAAACAACCTTCCGAAGATTTGCGTATATATATAAAGCGCACAATTTCAGCCGGAAATAAATTGTTTTTGGCTATTTTTTGAGAAATATACCGGTGCTTTGTTGATATCTGACCGAAACCGGCTTACATTTGCCGATAAGACGGAGGGCACATGGATAAGCAACTTATTCAAATAATAGAGCATTTGCTGGTATCCCACGAGTCTGTGGCCATTCCATCCTTGGGGGCATTTGTGCTCCATCGCCGCACTGCGGAAGTGAGTCTGGTCGAGGGGCGTGTCCATCCACCGCATGTAGAAGTCAGATTTCAATCCATCATATTTAGTGGGGATACGAGCTTGCGCGATGCCCTAACTGCCAGATTGGGCCTAACGCCCTCGCAAGCCGAACAGCGCCTTGCCAAGTTTGTGCGGGACATCAAGCACAAATTGGAGCTGGGAGATATCGTCTATTTTGGGCAGATCGGCAAGATGTTTTTGGATCATGACGGCGAAATCGCCTTCCAATCGTCCTATTCGCTGCCAGACCGCATACATTTTGGCTTACAGCAAGTACAACTCCGCCCCATCACCGGAGGCCGCCTTCGCAAGGAGTCCCCGGGAGCAAAAAATTCTGCCCCGCAGTCAAAACGGCGCTCACCGGAGTGGGCCATAAACGCCGGGTTGACCGCTGCTTTTTTGCTGCTCGCGATCGGCATCTTCTTTTTCGTTCGCAACGGCTTACAAAAGCCTTCGGGCAGACCGATTGCCCAAAACGTGCATGTCAACGTAAGTCCGATCCCTTCCCCTACCCTGCCCGTGATGGATCCCGCTGACAATATTGACATGGAGCTGAAAGAGGACAACAAGTCAAAAGCACCTACGACGCCTGCCTTGGAGGTAGAGGATAAACTCAGTGTCCAGGAAACCAAGGCCCGACCGGTACAGGGTCATGAGTGCGTCATTATTGCGGGTACATTTTCGTCTGACAAAGACGCATCGGCGCTCATTCGCAAGCTGATTGACGACGGGTTTGCGCCTTACAAGGACCGAAAAGGTCATCGCTGGCGTGTCGGGATCATCTTCGGGTACGACTCCATCTATGAGGTCAAAGAAAAGCTTGAGTTTCTGATCGACAACTACAACGAAAACGCCTGGATACTTCGCAAGTAACCTCCGTTGTCCCATATTGTAGCACTCGAATCTAGTTTTGCCCGAATACATTCCTCAAGTGTCCGCCAGGCGATAAAAAATATCGCCGATTTCTGCTATTCTTTGTGAGCTGGCACCATTAATCGTAGTAACTTGTGGTTTTTACGGAGTGCTGCTTTCAATACTCCGGAGTAAAACCAAAAAATCGGAAAATGAAAAAGGCCCAACCCCTGGCCGGCTTATTGGATGCCGTGCAAACCTACTTCGACGCACTGTACTATTGCGACACGGAAAAGCTAAACAAGGTATTTCATCATACCGCCAGTCTCTTTGACGTAGATGAGGGCAAAATCTTTACGGAGCCTATCGCCAGTTTTAGTGATGATGTGGGCTCCAGAGTCTCACCCGCAAGTAAGGGGCAAGAGCCGGAGGCGGAAATATTGATGATTGATTGGTTATCCTCCGATTGTGCCACCGTGAAAATCAGAATCCGGGCGCACCAAAATGTCTTTGTGGATCACCTCGGTTTCGTGAATGGCGAGGAGGGGTGGCAAATTGTTTCTAAGATTTGGCATTTGGAAAAGGTGGTGGAGTGATAGTACTCCTCACGAGGGCGTGTGTAAAAAAAGGTAACTGTTTAGTCACCCGCTATTTTTGTGCTAAAAACCGGAGCAACCTAAATAGTTACAAAAAACCAACGCTTAGCACTTCTAGACGTTGGATGTGAGTGACCGGCACTAACTCCTTTAAGGTACAGGTTAGGCCAACCTGCTGACGTTAGGCCGTAAGCACACGGGTGGCCAGCCCTTCACTCACTTTACCATGCGGTGATGGTCTGCACCGCCACAGCTTTACCAACGCACAGCCTTCTGGCCTTCAATCACATCTGTTTGCGGACATCGTGATTGTCAACCATTTTTTCACCAGTGTCTGGCCACCGGATCCAAAATCCCTTTCGGGCGTGAGTAAAAGCTTTCGCTTTTACCATTAGGCACTTCGACTGTGCTTTGGGCACTTTGTCCGAAGACTTTCCAGAATTCCCATTCTTTTTTCCCCAGCCATTTCCGGGATAAGTGCATAATCCCCGGTATCACGAACCACCACGCGTTTCACTGGCAACGCTCTGTGTTCATGACCACTGTCGCTTTTCACACTCCCGTGAAGTGCTTTATACACGCGCTGAAACTGCCGACTCATCCTGAGTGGGGCAGACCACCCATCCGAGTTCTTTCGTCTTGCCTATTTCTCAATATGTCCCGGCCTTGGGAGGAGCATATTTTAGACTGCGGGCAACACGCAGTATCTTTTCCAACTTCAAAAGGGCATGAACTGCCCACCCTACACCTTTGCAGGGTCTATGTTTGGACCTCATCAGACTTTTTGCAAAAAAACCTGACGAGGGAAAAGTTAAACTTTATTTTTTGAGCGGTTAAGTTGAAACCTGGCCTGCTTCCGTCGCACAATTCGCTCTTACAAACGCATAATTTTTATTTTTCCCTACCCTTAAAAAAGGTAACTGTTTGGGTACCCGCTGTTTTTGCGCTAAAAACCGGAGCAACCTAAATAGTTACAAAAAACCAACGCTTAGCACTTCTAGACGTTGGATGTGAGTGACCGGCACTAACTTCATC
>JALVEF010000513.1 GCA_027031185.1 Saprospiraceae bacterium | reverse complement strand
TTTATCGCTTCTTCGCTTCCTCGCTTCTCCGATTCCTCAATTGATCAAAATTCCAGGCAGAAGAAAATGTGGTCAGGTTTTCAATGCTACGTTTTATAGAGTGAACTCAACTATTTTTCATTTTTAGTAACTGTTTAGGTGCTCCTGTTTTTAGGGATAAAATAGGCATTTTCGTGGATGTCGAAGGTAAAATTTTAGATGCGTAGCAGCGCTACGTGAGAAAATTTTACCAAAGACAGGCGCGAAAAGGCCATTTTAGCACAAAAACAGCGGGTTCCTAAACAGTTACTTTAATTGAATACATATCGTTTTCGGAAATCCAGCACTTCGTTGAAGGCCGCGACTTCCCTGTGCCAGGTTTCCGGCACCTCGTCCGGGTGGATTGTATAGTCCGGAGCCGCCACCATTGCATAAGAAGCATAATCCACCACCTTGGCCACCACCCGCCGGATGCGGTCGTCATTCACCGGTTGGCGCAGCGCGGCCGTCAGGAATTGCCGCATGCGAGCCGACAATTTGGTGCTCCACGTACCGGCGGGCGTTTCCAGATAACTTGCGAGCATGTAAATCTCGTCCAGCGGACGTTTCAGGTGAAGCAAAGGGAAGAGTTCTCGCTCCTTCGGAGCGAAAGTTTTATCCTCTCCATCGGGTATCCGGCGGTAGCGGGCGGACCATTCGGCAATATGAGCCAGCGCCCAATCCCCCCTTCGTCCCGTCAGCGGGATGATCTGGGATTTGAGCCACGGGTGTTTTTCCGCATAGTCGAGCAAGAGCGGGAGGCGCCAGGCGGGTACGATTTGACCGGAAGTGCGGACGAGTGTCAGCCATTCGTACATAGCCGGCCCGAAGCGCCCTGAAGCTATGAGTACCAAAGCTTGGTCCAGGCGGGGCGCGATATATGGAAATTCCTCGTCCGGCAGCCCTTCTGGCTGCGCCCTTACGGGCCTGTTTGCAGGCGCCTGCGCGCGCGCCTGCAAGCTCAATAGCGCCAGCGCCTGCAATACCTGTTCCTCCGGCGAACCGGTCAGTCCCTGGACACGGCAGAAACCTTCCAATTCTTCATCTGCAGGTACGGTCTGCAAACCCAGCAGCAAGATTTGTTTCAGCTTTTCATAGATGCCTTGCATACGTAGTCGCCTGCGGAAAATGGAGATGCAAGATAATGCTTTTTTATAAGGTTATGCGCGGCACTGCCCCGCTGCAGTCCTGCCTGGCAACTGTGTTGGCCAAGCCTCCCCGGTGGACGAACGCCGCCCGGCTTACGTTTTTCAATAGTGAGTGGCTCGCCAAACCACCATCAGCACCCACCTCCCCGATCGGCATCGCGCCGTGTCGCCCGGCACACGGGTTTGGCAAAACTATATAGACGATAAAATAAACCGGTACCTATGAAAAACTTTACAACGCTTCTTACCTCCCTTTTTCTCATCATTTGGACACCTGTCTCCCTCAGCCAGTCCTGCCTGCCCAATGGCATCAATTTCACTACACAAGCCCAGATTGACAGCTTCCCCATCAACTATCCCGCATGCACGGAGATCGGAGGACATGTAGAGATAGGAGGGTACCCCCCGAATATGTCCATCACAAATCTGGATAGCTTGGCCCAAGTGACGAGTATTGGGGGGGATTTATGGCTTGAATACAACTTCGCTTTGGAAAACCTGGATGGCCTTTCGAATTTGAATCACATTGGTGGAAGTCTATTGCTTGACAGCAATAAGGTGCTGACAAATCTGGACGGCCTGTCTGGACTTTCCTCTATAGCAGGGGGAATAGCTATTATCGGCAATGATAAGCTCACGAATGTGGACGGCTTGTCAAATCTAACCTCCTCATTGGGACTGTTGATTTCTACTAATGTTTCCTTGACGAACTTAGACGGTTTGTCGAATCTCACATCACTTTATCGTTTATGGCTTAAAGACAATCCGGTGTTAGAGAATGTGGATGGTTTATCAAATATTACGACCGTAGATCACGAATTGGATATTGAAAATTGCGATGCACTCCAGAATCTGGACGGCCTCTCCCAATTAACCACCATTGGTGAATATTTTAGAATTCTAGATAATGATGCACTGACGAATGTGGACGGTTTATCGAGTTTGACCTCTGTTGGATGGAGTTTAGACATCTGGGCTAATGGAACATTGGCAAATCTTGACGGTCTTTCGAATTTGACTTCCGTCGGATCCTCCTTTTCTATTATTTATAACGGTGCGCTGCCTGACCTGGACGGCTTGTCAGCTCTGAGTAATGTCGGGGGAAGTATGATTATCTTTCATAACGCTGCACTGACAAACATAGATGGTCTGTCCCATCTCAACACCATAGGAAAAAACTTAATAATACGAAACAATGATGCATTGTCGCATTTGAACGGCCTGTCCCATCTGACCACTATCGGGGAGAGCTTTTGGCTTACGGACAATGACTTGATTGCAGACCTTAATCCAATGAAAAACCTGAAGTCCATCGGCAAAGACTTGGTTATAAAAAATAATTTCAATCTGACAGATTTGTCCGGGCTTTCCGGTATCACCTTGCTTCCCGGGGACCTTCTCATCTCATTAAATCCAGTGCTTACTAATTTGGATGGCCTTTCAAATATCCCATCCATAGGCGGGGATTTAAGAATTGAGGCCAACAGTTCATTGAAAACTTTAGAAAACTTGTCAAGCCTGACCAACATCGGTGGAAACCTTTGGCTTAAAAACAATGATGCACTTACAAATGTGGACGGCCTGTCTCAACTTACCTCTATCGGTGGCGACTTGTGGATTAATAATTCCTCACTAGTACACCTGGACGGCTTCTCCCATCTCGCTTCCGTTGATGGCAATATTAGGATTGAATATAACGACTCCCTCTCCAACTGCTGCGGCATCCGCCATCTGCTCGAGACGTCCGGCGCCATCGGTGGTAATATCTACATCCACGACAACCCCTCCGAGTGCAGCAACAAAGACGAAATCCTCGCCGCCGACTGCGTGACAGCCGTCGAAGCAGATCTTTCCGGCCCTGCCATCACTGTCTCACCCAACCCGGCGACAGCCGATCCGGACGTCCTCGTGCCGCCCGGCCTGCCGCCTGACACAGGGATACGGCTCTACGACCCGGCCGGCCGGCTTTTACACCGACAAAAGCTGACGCCCGGCCATAACCGGCTGGATATCAGCGGATTACCCGAAGGCATATACTTATACACCATCCACGCAAATGGCCACATCCTCAAGCAGGGGAAGTTGGTCAGGATGTGATGTGTCGCGCGACTAAAAGCCATCATGGTTTACCAAACTTACACCGATACATGCTCATACTACTGACATTCAAGCTAAGTCGCCGGGCCGGGCCCATCGGTTTGCCAAACCTAAATAGTTACAAAAAAACCGCTACCTATGAAAAATTTTGCAACGTTTCTTACCACGCTGTGCCTTACCCTATGGACACATGCAGCCCACAGCCAGGCTTGCCTGCCCAATGGCATCACCTTCACCACCCAGGGCCAGATTGACAGCTTCCCCATCAACTATCCCGGGTGCACGGAGATAGGGGGGGGAGTCACTATTTGCAGTGATTCAGTTGGGCCAATTACCGATCTGCATGGTTTGTACGGTATCACTTTGATAGGTAAGTCCTTAATACTAAAACACAATGATCAGCTGGCAGATTTATCTGGTCTGTCCAATCTCACCACCATTGGTTCATTGCAAATTTTTGACAACCAGTCTCTGCAAAACTTAGATGGCTTGTCTAATATCACATCGCTTGGAAACCTTTACCTTTCAGATAATCCTGCATTGACCGATTTGGATGCCTTGTCAAAAATTACCTTCATCCCATTCTCCATTTCTCTTACTCACAATGCTTCTCTATTGAATCTGGATGGGCTGTCCAATGTGACGGCAATTGGCGGAAGTCTGTACATTGTCAATAATGATGCGCTGACAGATTTATCCGGCTTGTCAGAGCTTACCTCACTTGGGGGAGATCTGATCATCGAAGACAACTTGTTGCTTAACAACTTGGATGCTTTAGCAAATTTGACTTCCATTGGCAAAAGCGTATGGATTCACGGCAACGATGCCCTGACAAATCTGGATGGCCTGGCTAATTTATCATCCGTCAAGCGGAGCTTATACATTTCTGGCAATGATGCGTTGATGGATTTATCCGGTTTATCTAATATTTCCTCCGTTGGGGGAATGCTAATCATCAGGTTTAACCATTCCTTGACAAATTTGGATGGTTTGTCAAATATTTCTTCAATCGGGTGGGAGTTAGTTATCGCACGCAATAAGGCGTTGACAAATTTGAACGGCTTGTCGAATCTCTCTTCCGTTGGGAGCTTTTTAGAGATAAAAAATAACGACTCCCTCACGAACTGCTGCGGCATCCGCCATCTACTCGAAACGCCCGGGGCCATCGGCGGCTATATCTCTATTTATGACAACCCCTCCGAATGCAGCAACAAAGACGAAATCCTCGCTGCCGACTGTATGGTGGCAGCCCATCACCCTGCACCCCGTCTCCCCATTTCCATCACCCCCAATCCCGCCCGCGATGTGATATACCTGTCCGCCGGTCACCGGCCCATCACCAGAGCATGGATTTACAATAGTTTAGGAGTAATGATACGGGCGCAAAAAGGGGCCCGTGTGGACATCCACGACCTGCCCCGCGGCTCCTATTTGATCAAAGTACAAGCAGGGGAGGAGACCGGCCTGGCCAAGCTGGTGAAGTTGTAACGGCACGGCATCCCCCGCCGCCAGCCGCATGCCCCGACGTCCCCCTCCGGCTGCTGCCTCGAAGCCCCTCTGGGTTTGCCAAACCACCATCAGCACCCACCGCCCCGAATGGTATCACGCCGTGCAGCCCGGCACACAGGTTTGCCAAACCACCATCAGCGCCCACCGCCCCGCTCAGCACCATGCCGTACAGCCCGGCACACAGGTTTGGCAAACCAACTACCCACCTCACCGCTCAGCACCATGCCGTACAGCCCGGACGAAGCCCCGGTTTGCCAAACCTATCCCGGGAGTCCCCCACATCCCCAGTTCTTCAGCAGCTACGCCCAAGAACCCGCTGGTTTGCCAAACCACCATAAACACCCAACGGTCTGTTGAGCTTCCTGCACCACAGCCCGGCACACAGGTTTGGCAAACCAACCCCTCCCTTTCCAAATTTTTCCATATCCTTGCCTTGCGCTAACAATTCAGGGCCTTCCCAAAACCAATATTTCTGGCAATAAAAAACCGAAATCGGCCCTCCGTAACGAAACCTCCACACCATGGCATCCTGGCTAAATATCCTCCTAAACCGCGACGGCATCGCCGGCTACAAATTCGGCACTATGAACCTCCACGCCGACGACCTGAACCTGGCCCGCCAAATGCTGGCGGATGGTGGCCCTCCGGAAGCCGTTGCCGACCTCGAAAAGCGCATCACCACCGACCTCCAACTGGCGGCCTGCTTTGCCTTCGGTCGCGATGCCCTGTCGGCGGCACTTGCCCTGCTCCCGCCCGCCGGCGTGATCGTCAGTCCCATCTTCGTGGACCGGGCGACCGCATCCGCTTTTGCGCGCCGCGGACTCAACGTCAAGTGGGTAGATGTCGAGACGGCGTCATTAGGCCCGGATTTTGATGCATTGAAACAAGCCCTGTCGGAAGGTGCCGATGCAGTCTTTCTGCCCCATTTCCTCGGCATCCCGTCCAATCACCTGCAGGACATTGTGGCGCTTTGCCAAGCGCACAATGTCCTGCTCATTGAAGACAACCGCCAGGGGCTCGGGGGATTTTTTGAGAATAAACCCTTGGGCCGATTCGGAGATATCGTCCTGCTTGGTTTCAATTGTATGATGCCCGTCAATATCATGCAGGGCGGTGTCGTCGGTGTCCGGGATACGCACCGGGTTGCACCATTGAGAGACTTGCAGCGTCAGGCCCCGCCACCGGACTTTTCGGAAACCGGGATATTGCAAGCCTGGATTGCCTTTTACCAAGATCGCAAAATCCCTGACAAAGGTATCCTCGACGTCAAGCGCGACAACAGATATTGGGAGACGCGATACAGCTTCATCGAATCGGGCCCCGTGACCATGTATCCCGCACAGGCCGCCCTGGCCCTCCGCCAATGGAGCCACGTCGAACAGTACGGTTATTACCGTCAGCGCCATCTCCGGCTCTGGCAGGACTATGCAAGCGAATACGGTTGGCAGACCGTACAACCCGTGCCCCAATCCTCGCCCGCATGGTTGCGGGCACCCTTTCTCATCCCCAATAAAGATGCGCCCAAAATAGCCGCCATGCCCGAGCGCCCCGAAATCAGCCATTGGTATGCCGACACCGGCCTCCCTGACGGAATCACAGAAGACACATTCCCGGTAGCGGCCCACTTGCGTGACCAACTCGTCTTATTCCCCACGGAGATGTAAACCTATCCCACGCCCTACACCCGGGCCTACAACAACCACAGCCAAGAAGTTGCTTTGGCATTCCCTCGGTCGAAGCCCAAATCAAGCAAAGCAAGTAAGTGCGGGGCCGTTTCGACGCGTATGCAATTTCAACGCGAAGCAATTCAACGTCCCGCACTTACTTGTCCTCCAAGGCGGAGTGATTTGGTGGTCATCCTGCCAAAAGCCTATGCGGAAAGGACCAAG
>JALVEF010000512.1 GCA_027031185.1 Saprospiraceae bacterium | reverse complement strand
GAGCTGTGGACATCGCCGCCGTTTGAACCGGTCATCCGAAAAACAAAAGAACATCCCGATGGTGCCGTATTTGCCCGCGGCGCATCGGACGACAAGGGGCAGTTTATGATGCACGTCGCCGCAGTCCGGGCTATGATCGCCACGGGTGAATTGCCGTGCAATGTCAAAATGATTATAGAGGGGGAGGAGGAAGTCGGTTCGGCCCACTTGGAAGACTTCATCAAAACGCATCGCCGTCTGCTGGCCTGCGATGTGGTCTTGATCTCCGACACCTCGCTCATGGACAAGAAGCTGCCATCCCTTACCGTCGGCCTCCGCGGACTGACTTATTTCCAGGTGGAAGTGACGGGGCCCAATCGCGATTTGCACTCCGGTATTTACGGGGGGACCGTCGCCAATCCGATCAATATCCTGGCCGGGATGATTGCGCGCCTGCACGACAAGCGGCGGCGCATCACAATTCCCGGATTTTATGACAAAGTGCGACGATATAGCAAAAAGGAAAGGGAACAAATCAACAGTGCGCCATTCTCCGAAACAAAATACAAGCGAAGCATCGGGGTCGCCGAGTTGTGGGGAGAGGAAAACTATACGCCGCGGGAGCGTACCGGTATCCGTCCGTCACTGGATGTCAACGGCATTTGGGGAGGCTATACCGGCGAGGGCGCCAAAACCGTCCTGCCGTCCAAGGCCTACGCCAAGATTTCGATGCGTTTGGTGCCCGATCAATCCCCGCGCGAAGTGGAGCGCCAGTTTGTCCGCTACTTCAAATCGCTGGCACCCAAGTCCGTCAAAGTAAAAGTGACTCCCATGCACGGAGGCGAACCGGCCCTGACACCGCTGGACAGTCCGGAATATCAGGCCGCCGAGCGCGCGATGCGCCGCAGCTTTGGACGCCGGGTGTATCCCGTGTTGGAAGGCGGCTCCATTCCGATTGTAGCGCTTTTCAAGAAAGTATTGAAGGCCAATGCCATCCTGATGGGCTTCGGCTTGAAATCCGATGCGATCCATTCGCCCAATGAGCATTTCGGCCTGTGGAATTACTTCAAAGGCATCGAGACCATACCGCTTTTTTATCAAGAATACGCTAGCTCAATTAAAAATTAAAAATTAAAAATAGGGTGAATTATCTGCGCTGTGATTTAGCTGATGCCGTTGAAAAGTGAAACACAGCTGTCCCGTACTTAACCAAGATCGTAAACCTATAAGCTTTCCAAAACCTTATAGGTTTGAGTGGTTATTTTTCTCCGAACCATTCTTCCTGATAAATTCGGAAGTGCCGATTAGCCTTTTGCCGGCGGGCGTCGGCAAAATATTTCTTCCAACCGCAGATGGGAACGCGTAAACGTGTCGCTCCTGACGGAGCTAAATTATAGGGGAGTGGCCAATTTGGGACGCTAAGAATATCGAACACTTGGGCTGAGCTTGTCGAAGCCCCGATTTGAGATTTTAGAAGGAATCCCGCGCAGATGCACCGTAGTCCCGTAGGGACGAAGCCTTTGTAGCCAACAATCCAACCGAAATTCAAGCTCCGTAGGAGCGAAACAAAAAAGACAAGCATGACAAACACCTACATTGTTAG
>JALVEF010000511.1 GCA_027031185.1 Saprospiraceae bacterium | reverse complement strand
CTGACGTGCTTGGCCAAGACCTGCGTGATGGCCGCCGTGAGCGTGGTCTTGCCGTGGTCCACGTGGCCGATCGTGCCCACGTTGACGTGCGGCTTCGTACGAACAAATTGTTCCTTTGCCATGGCTTGCTAACGGGATAGTCTATGGATGAAAGTAAGCGGGCACACGGCGGGTAAACGAGACGCCCCCGTGCAACAAAAAGCGTATCCCAAACATCGCAGGGACACGCCAAACGCGTGAGCCGCCTATCGGATTTGAACCGATGACCCCTTCCTTACCATGGAAGTGCTCTACCACTGAGCTAAGGCGGCGTATTCTGTTCACACCGGAAGCCAACGCGGAGCCGATGCCGGGCCTCGAACCGGAGCCTTCGAACAGAACATGGAGCGGGAGACGGGATTCGAACCCGCGACCCTCAGCTTGGAAGGCTGATGCTCTACCAACTGAGCTACTCCCGCAATCGATCTCGGACCCCGAATCCCGGATTGTGGACGGCGTCGCAGAGCCTCCGGAAACCGGAATCAACATCGAAAGCCTGAAACCGACATGGTGGACAGGGGAGGATTCGAACCTCCGAAGGCGAATGCCACTGGATTTACAGTCCAGCCCGGTTGGCCACTTCGGTACCTGTCCGTGTTTGCAATGCCGCCCGGTCCGACGCCGTGCGCATTACGCCTTGCCTTTAAAGACCCAACCCAGACGTAGTGCCCCCCGAAAGCAAGAATTTAATGTAAAGAGCCGGCGAAGGGACTCGAACCCCCAACCTGCTCATTACAAGTGAGCTGCTCTACCGGTTGAGCTACGCCGGCTTACATCGAGTCGAAAGCCAAGACTGTTAATTTACAAACACCCCTTACCCGTGTCAACTGCGCGTCGTAAAGGATCCATGAAGGCGCCCGTACGGCCCGGTCGCCGCTCCGACGCCTACGCCTCTCGATCCACCACCTCGTGCGCGGCGCGCCAGCGCTTGCGCCGCCGGTACGCGAGATAAACCTGCACGGCGATGAAGAGCACGATGAGCCCGCCGATCACCCAGCCGTACACCTGCAGATACTCCCGCACGACCTCCCAGTTCTCCCCCACCTGATAGCCGAGAAACGCGATGAGCGTGGTCCACACGGCGGCGCTCAGCGTGGCATAGGCAGCCGTCTTCCACGGGTTCATGTGCGACATCCCCACCGTCAGCGAGATGACCGAGCGCAGGCCGCTGAGGAAACGGTTGGCGGCCACCACGCCGTAGCCCCATCGCCGCACCCACACCCGCGCCTTCTCGATCCGGTCCTTCGGCAACCACCGGAGCCGCTCGGGGTCGAGAACGGCCTCCCCGATGCGATACCCGATGGCGTACATCGTCATGAAGCCGAGCGCGCCGCCGAGCGTGGAGAGCAAGACGACCATCGCAAAGTTGAGCTTCCCCAACCCGACCAGGTACCCGCCGAAGACCACCACCATGTCGCCCGGGATCGGCGGCGCCACGTTCTCGCCGTAGGCGATGACGAGGATCGCCGTGTACGCCCACATCGGAGAGAGCGCGGCCATCCATTCGAAGACCTGGGTGAAGAAGTCGCCCATCGTGGATTCGGATACGGTGGAA
>JALVEF010000510.1 GCA_027031185.1 Saprospiraceae bacterium | reverse complement strand
GAGCCCTGTCGAAGTGCCTGCCGCCCCCCCCTGTCGAAGTGCCTGCCGAAGGGCGCTGCATGCATCTGTGTTATCCGTGTTCAAAAAGAAAAGGGACACATATTACGTATCTACTTTTCCCCAAAAGCCGTTACATTTCCGGCATGAAACTTAAAAGATAAATGAAAAAAGCCCTCATCACTGGAATCACCGGCCAGGACGGCGCCTACCTGTCGCAACTGCTGTTGAACAAGGGATATGAAGTCCACGGCATCAAGCGGCGCAGCTCGCTGTTTAATACGGCGCGCATAGACGACCTCTACCAAGACCCCCATGAAAAGGACCGCCGCTTTATTCTCCACCACGGCGATATGACCGACAGTACCAACCTGATCCGCATCATTCAGGAGGTGCAGCCGGATGAGATATACAACCTGGCCGCCATGTCGCACGTGGCCGTCAGTTTCGAGATGCCTGAATACGTCGCCGATGTGGACGCCATCGGCACGCTCCGCCTGCTGGAAGCCATCCGCATCCTGGGACTGACCGGAAAAACCAAAATCTACCAGGCCTCCACGTCCGAACTCTTCGGTAAGGTGCAGGCCGTTCCCCAAAATGAAAAAACGCCCTTCTATCCCCGCTCCCCTTATGCCGTCGCCAAGATGTACGCCTACTGGATTACGGTCAATTACCGCGAAGCGTACAATATGTTTGCCTGCAACGGTATCTTGTTCAATCACGAATCGCCCCTGCGGGGCGAAACCTTTGTGACCCGCAAGATCACGCGCGCGGTGGCCAAAATTGCGCTCGGCCTGCAAGACAAATTGTATCTGGGCAATCTCAACGCCAAACGCGACTGGGGGCATGCCAAAGACTATGTGGAAGTCATGTGGCGCATCTTGCAACACCACACGCCCGAGGACTTCGTCATTGCTACGGGACGCACCACGTCCATCCGGGAATTTGCCAAGATGGCGTTTGCCGAAATTGGCGTGGAGTTGGAGTTTACCGGCGAAGGCGTCCGCGAGACGGCCCGTATCGCATCGTCTTCTGGTGAATATGATTTGCCTGCCGGCAAAGAGGTGTTGGCGGTGGATCCGCGCTACTTCCGGCCCACTGAGGTGGACCTGCTCGTCGGCGACGCTTCCAAGGCGCGGGACTTGCTCGGTTGGGAGCCGAAGCACACGCTGGAAGATCTGGTGCGCGAGATGGTGCAGAGCGACCTGGAACTCTTCAAGCGGGATCAGGTCTTGCGCCGGCACGGCTTTGATACCAAGAATGAGTTTGAGTAAGGGCGCCTAAGGCGATTACTTACTCAGTGACATCAGCGGGATGCGCCAAACTTGCAAGAAACGTTGCAAGTTTGGCGCATCCTTTTTGTAACTGTTTAGGTGCTCCTGTTTTTAGGGATAAAAATAGGCATTTTTGTTCCTGTTGAAGCCAGTATGTACAGATCAAACTGGTTTACGAGTTTATTTGCGGCAAATTTGCCCAATCTCTTCGTCAAAATGCTCACGGTAGCGCTGCTACGGCTGCGCTTTTGACTTCGACCTTGAACAAATTTGCTCGCAACTAATTCTCGCAACCGATTCGCTCTGTACATTAAATTTTCGATG
>JALVEF010000509.1 GCA_027031185.1 Saprospiraceae bacterium | reverse complement strand
TGCTAACTGAAACCTGTTTATTATTCTTGAGTGGTTTGCGCCTCCGGCTCCTGTGAGGTTTCTTCATACGTTTGCTCCCACGATTTGGCTATGGCTTGCCAGTCGGGCCTTGTTCCCGCTTTTCCTACCCATACATCCCAGAATTTCGGATCGTCCGAGCGCGGCCTTTGATTCTTTTGCAAATCGCGAATCCGCACGAGCACGGGGTTGGGAACGGCCCAACCCAGTAAAATCGCCTGTTGTGAAGGAAGGGTAGGAAGTTCGCCAAGAAGCCCACCCAAGGCATCCGGCACAAGACGGCGGACAAGGTTTTGATCGACATCATTTACAATACGGTGAAGCAAAAAGGAATTACACTGCGCCAAGACGGTTGGAGATAGTTCTGATGGACGTTGCGAAGCCAGCACAAGCCCTAGGCCGAATTTTCGGCCTTCCCTAGCTATACGCTCAAATGTTTGGCGGCACAGATTTGCCGCTTGCTCATTTACACCAGCGTCAGCATCTTTTCTTATAAAATTGTGGGCCTCCTCTAAGACGAGAACAGTAGGAAGTGGTTCTCCATCTTCTTGTAGATGATATTGTAATGCTTGAAATACAATCCTTGCGATGATAGCTATGGTAATGTGGATAACGTCTGAGGGAACAAGAGAAAGGTCCAATATGGTGAGTGGTGCATTATTCTCTTCGCTGCCCCCCATAAGTTCTGAAAGCCATTTATCCAGTGATTCCGCCCCATCTGTATCAATAACTGGCCGAAGTCTTGAATCACTTAGCATCACCTGAATGCGATTAATAAGAGGCTCAACATAACTAAGGGCTTGCCCCCCCATTGCCATTGCGACATCATGAATACGATCGGGGAGATCAGCAATATCAAATCGGATTGGCGCATCTTCGCTGTTCTCTTTATGAGAAGTAGAAACTGGGAATGATTCAGTAACATTTCTCAGTTCTGTGAGAACTTTTTGTAAATCATCAGGATGAAAGTTATTATAGCCAGATGATGTTGCAGAGGTCCAGTGGCGAGATTTGCGTATAGCTTCAATCGGATCATAAATAGCTTTGATTATGGCAGCAAGATCGGCCGCATCTTCACCGTAGGCAGCAAACACCTTAACGTCGGATTTAATCATCTTGACGAGGCCTTCTAGCAGCGATCCAAAGTCGTTGCTGCGTGGTTTTGTAATGCTCTGGGGTAAGTCGGAATAAAGTCGTTCAATTTGGCTAATATACCCATTGTAGCGCCTGATGGCTTGCGCTCGTGCCGATGCAACTGATGCATCAGCATTTCGCAATTGGCGTAGTGCGCTTAGCAAGATAGGACGCTGCGTACCGGGTTTAGCATCTGTGAAAGCCGCCCATTCCTGCCCATTCCATAACCAACCTGGCACTGTTAGTGGTTTCGCACTGTCCTTACCGCCGACAGCAAACCGCCGCATAAGTAAGGTGTCGTCAGTGAATGCTTGCGAGTATTCTCCATTGGGATCAAGAATTATGAACCTTGCATTGATTGATTGGTCTTGCTTTTCTCCTCCCGCTGGCGTTGACAATTCGGCAGCCACGCTTTCCAAGGACCATCGAATTATGCCAGCAACAG
>JALVEF010000508.1 GCA_027031185.1 Saprospiraceae bacterium | reverse complement strand
ACTTCTGTAGCATATCCAATGCGGTTCTCATCTGACCTCCAGCTATTTTCTTGCTGCCAACAACGAATTCCCTGAGATACAAGAACGCCGCAACCACGAGTTGCGGCTACGGCATAAATAGGCTAATATAGAAACCGCTCGCGCGCCGCAATCGCGTGAGCCATTGCCGGGAGTGCACAACCACTGCCCGGCATTTTCTTTTGTTGAGTTAGTATAGCACAAAGCCTTTCCCTTATGTCATCTCTCGCCTCCTGTTTTTCTGCACAGTGTGTAATGTGCTATATCCCCCCTGAATTTCACACAATCAGGAGGTATACGCCATGATGACATTGCACACTCTCATCGAAAAATTCTTGTCGTCCTACAAAGGGGTTTATGCCCCTGCTACCGTCAAATGGTACGAGAATCGCCTAAAGCCTCTGGAACAAACTCTGGGGGAGAAAGACGTGGACGACATCACCATTGACGACCTGAGGGCACTATACGTCAGCTTGGCTGAAAAAGAACAGACTTACACAGAACACCCCCATGCAGGCCGAAAACCATCCGACAAGGGCTACTCTAAATACTCCTTGCACGCCTTTGTGCGGGCATGGAAACGTCTGTTCAAATGGGCGGTAGAAGAAGGGCATCTTCGCATCAGTCCCGCCGCGCACTTGCAGAAACCACGTCTGCCCCAGCCTAATCCCAAAGTCGTCTCGCGCGAGGGGGTGGTCAAACTACAAGAAGCCGCGCTGAAGTTCTCTACTCGTCCAGAACGCGATTATGCCATCATCCGCTTCCTGGCATCCACAAATGCCCGTGTGGGAGGGGTAGCCAGGTTGCAATTAACAGACCTTGACGTAGCGCATAGAATAGCACGGGTGAGAGAGAAAGGGCGGGGAGGCAGCGGCAAAGTACGACCCGTCTTCTTCGACGAAGAAACAGCAACGGCCCTCAAAAACTGGTTGGACGTTCGCCCGAAGAGAGACGACAATCTGGTTTTTGGCCTGGGTACGGCAGGCATCTACCAAATGCTAAAACGGATAGCCCAAAAGGCGGGACTGACTGAACCGTATAACCCCCATGCCTTCCGGCACGGCTTTGCCAAGGGCGTATTAGAACAGGGAGCTAACCTCGCCCAAGTCAGCCAGATGATGGGGCATTCAACCCCTACTGTTACCGTGGAATACTATGGGCAGTTTGCAACCCACGAATTGCAAGCGTTTTACGACCGGTACTGTTGGCTGAAGGATACACCTCCATCAACGGCTACTGACAGGGAAGACTAACCCCACCCACAAGGGACAATCGCCGGACGGGATAGGCTGACCAGTTACGGTTGTTTTTTTACTTTTAAGCCATTGGTTGAGAGTTCGAGTCTCTCCGCGCTCACAGGAGTGCCCGCCGGTTCCGGCGGGCATTTTGTTGTTCTTCCGGTGTACACAGATGAGCACAGATGTGTAACACAGATGTACAACACAGATGAACACAGATGAGCACAGATGTACACAGATGGGGGCAGCGAGGGAACGCGAGAGATGTGGCGGGGAAAATACAGCCGCTCTCGGGCCCTCACCCCGTCCTCCCTGCGGTCGGACACCCCTCTCCCACTTTTG
>JALVEF010000507.1 GCA_027031185.1 Saprospiraceae bacterium | reverse complement strand
TGCCGCTCAGCACAATTAAATCGGGTTTCAAGATGGCCAATGAGTCCTTTTGCTGGCCGGTTACAATCTTTTGCGACGCGCACGCCAGGCTGCCGCAACTTCCTCCCGAAGTATAGATATAGGACTCGATATCAAAGTACTCTTTTGCGGAACAATAGCTGTTGCCGGAGACCACATCAAATTGATATTTGATGCTGTCCGTATTGCCTACACCGGGCGGTAATACAATCACCAGATGATCCCGTCCTGCGGAACTGTAAGTGTATGCCAGGCTGGCGCAGTGCGCACCGGTACAGTTGAATGAGCCGGCCACATAAGAGAGTCCGGCGGGAATAGCAATATCAGCGGAATCTACTGTGCCTGTCGTGCCGGCAATAATGACCGACTTGACCTCGACGGTTTGTGCGGTCGCACAGCCACTGAGCGTGTCAGGCACGTTGAATTCGCTAAATACATAATACGCCGCATTGGCTCCTTTGACCACAATATCTTGAGTAGTCACTTTGGTGCCGTTTCCAATAGATGGCTTGCCGCAAGGTGACGCTCCGAAACACTGGATCTCTATGGCATTTAGATTGAAAAACGAGCAGTCCAATGCCATATAAATATCCACGGTAGCGATGCGTTTGTCATCCTGACTTTGCAAGAAGCTGCCCAGCATACCGTTGGTGCCGATAGCCGTATGAGCCGACAAATCAATTTTCAATTTGGTACCGGACACCGAGACGGGCACCGTTTGCCGGTCGCCGGATCCTTTTGGATATTCGACGACGACGCTGTCCACCATCATGGCGGACACGGGAGCGGGGACGCCGATGAGCAGATACGGGTTGTACAAGTTGCCGATGGAGGCGCTATTGACTTCCAGACTGAGCTTAAACGGGGCACAATAGGTGATGGAATCCGGCTCCGTGGCGATGCCGATTTGCTCTTGCGCTTCCTGCAAGCTGAGCGCAATGGTCATGGTCTGCCTGTAGCAAATAGGATCCAACGATGCGTAGTCGGCCGGATAGCTGAGACAGTCCCAGCCGTTGGACACCGTCAAGCTCTGATCTGAGCAGCTGTTGATGGTCCCATAGATGCGTACAGTCTTACAGCCGGATGAGCCATCCATGATCTGCCCCATCTCCACGAATGTGCCGGCCGCATTGGTGATAAAGTTGGCCGGTTGTACTTCGTTTCCGGCATTATCCAGAATAAAAGCCTTGGTAACGGTAAAACCGGGCGTAGTATCCAGTTTGACCCAGTTGTAATCAATGGGCACGGGGCTGGTATTGCACACCTGCACATCAATGTACGGTTCGTTGGTCACGACTGTCACCACCGGATGCGGCGTGTGCAGCTCAAATTGGGGCCGGAAGTACTTGAAAGTCACATTGGCGGTTTGGGTTTTGGGCTCCGGATGCGCATACGCGAACTCATGATAAAAGACGGAATACGAGTACGTCTCTAACGAATCCGCTTCACAAGTACCTATGAATGTGGGCAAAAACCGCGGCCAACGCGTGCCAATTTGGTCCAGCTGTCTGAAATTAGGCCCCGGATATATCCAAAGCGAATCTCCTTTGAGCTGATAGGTCAGTCCGCCGTTGGATTCACTG
>JALVEF010000506.1 GCA_027031185.1 Saprospiraceae bacterium | reverse complement strand
AAAATCTCGGACTTCTTCGACTATGATGTCCGCAATGGCGGCGAACTGCTCGACCAATTCACCAAATTGCTGTGGCGGGCGCTGCGCAACGATAAGCAAGTGGAAATTCAGGTACGGGGCTACACCAGCCCGCGGGCCCAAAGTGCGTACAACCAGGCACTGGCCAAGCGCCGCATCGCCTCAGTCGTCAATCACTTCGCACGATACCGCAACGGCGTGCTGAAATCCTATCTCCAAACGGGGCGGCTTCGCATCACCGAACTGCCACTCGGCGAGACCACGGCCCCGGCAGAAGTCAGCGACGACTTGGCGGACCGCCGCCGCTCGATTTACTCGGTGGAAGCGTCACTGGAACGACGCGTGGAAATCGTCCGCATCAAGTGGCAGTGAGTTGGCGATTAATTCGCTTTGATCACATTCACGACGCGCTGAACCTGGTCCTGCCGGGTGAGCGTCAGGCGAACGACGCAGTCCGTCAAGGCGTGCAAGTCATGCGGCACATTGGGCGGCAGGGCAATCAGGTCGCCCCGGCCCAGCCGGTGCTTTTCGGAAGCCACACCAAAATCCAAAATGCCGTCCACAATCTCCACCGTAATGGGATGCGACGTTTGGTGCGCTGCCATGGTCTGCCCCGCACGGAATACAATGCGGATCTCCTTGGTAAAGTCGCTCTCAAACAACAAGCTCACCTTCGGCTTGTCATCGCCGTATTCGATATCTTTGAGTAAGGACGCTTGCAGCATGTTTTTTGTGGACAAGATACGCGCATTTTGACAGCCGGCGCGGTTGATTTTCGTCATCTGTCCTAACTTTGAGCGAGTGAAACACACCGTAATCATAGCACTGATCGCGCTGGCCATCATCGCCTGGAGTCGCGACCACTTCTTTTTTTGGGATACCGTCCAGCTGACATCCAAGCATGCCCACTGGTTTTTTGAGCACGACTTCCGGTATTTTTTCTTGCCCGAAGCTTACGACAGTGGGCACCCGCCGTTTTGGGGCATGTACCATGCACTGCTGTGGAAACTATTCGGCAAGCGGTTGATAGTCAGCCACTTAGGCATCTTTCCCTTTTTGTTCGGCGGCCTGTACTTCATGTATCGCAACGCCTATGAGTGGACAAAGGACAATGCCTGGTCCTTGGCGGCCGTGCTCCTGCTTGTGGCCGACCCGGTCTATTTGACACAGGCCACGCTGGTCAGTCCCGACATTGCCCTGGTGTGTTTTTTCCTGATGGCGGTGTACGGCCTGCACACGGACCGGCGGCCTATGGTGGCGATCGCGTCCATTGGTCTGGCATGGATCAGCCTCCGCGGCATGATGAGTTTGGCGGGATTGGCTTTGTTTGTCCTGTGGCAGTACGGCCGGCGGGACGGGTGGCGCCGGTTGGTGGCCTTGTTGCCGGGCGCCGCCGCGGGCATCGCCTTTTTGACAGCCCACTACCTGCACAGCCGGTGGATTGGCTTCCACGCCGATTCGCCGTGGAGCCCGTCTTTTGCCTTGGTGGACATCAAAGGCTTTTTCAAAAACATCATCGTATGGGTCTGGCGGATGACGGACTTCGGCCGCGTCTTCCTATGGCTGCTGCTGGCCGCCATGGCAATCCGCTACCGGCAGGTGGTCCGGCATCCGTATTGGAAGCTCGCTGCGGCGACCGGTGCGGTACTATTGGGTCCGTTCTTATTGTTCAAGGGCCTAAACGGCATGCGATACCTGCTGCCGGTTTTTATAACCATAGACTTGATCTTTCTCACGGCGGTATTTCGACTCCGCGAGGCCGGCTATCCGCGACGGTTGGCGGTGTGGCTGGTCGCCTTGGTTGCCCTCGTCTCGGGCCACAGTTGGCGATACCCGCCCGGCATTTCCGTCTCCTGGGATACGACACTGCGGCATGCGCCTTACTATACGCTGCGCCGCAAGATGCTGCGCTATATGGACGCCCACCATATTCCCTTGGAGAAAACGGCCACGGCCTTCCCCAACACGGCCAGCCGGGAAATCATTGATCTGGACGGAAGAAAGGAAGCGATGACCACGATGGATGATCCCCGGGCCGAGTATTATTTCATCTCCAACATCTACAACGACATCAAGCACCAAATTCCACTCATCGAGCGCCGGGACTCGCTGGCCGCCTCGTATGCACGCGGTGGCATCTATGTCAAATTATATCGCCGCAAGCACCGGACAGATTAGCGACGCCCGTCATTTCCGGCCCGCAAAACTTCGTTACATTTGCGCACCACAAATCGAGCAGATATGAAAAAAAACACCACGTTCACCGCCATCCTCGTGGTATATGCACTGGCACTCCATGGCCAAAAGTCCGGCACGGATGAGATGTTTCCCTCCGCCGCCATCCATGGCCGCATCATGTACGATTACGAATTTTTGTCTCAAAATTTCAGAGACCCGGCCGATGACTACAAGCTGTCCGGTGCCGAATTTCGGCGTGTACGCCTGGATGCATCCGGCAAGTTGTACAAACACCTCGCCTACAAGGTGGACTTCGACTTTGCCGGTTCTTTGATCAAGTATCGCAATGTGTATTTGAGATGGAAAAAACTGCCCCTGATCGGTGGAGACCTGACCATGGGCAGTTTTGGCGTGGTATCAAGCCTGGAGATGGCCACAAGCTCCAAATATATCGCCCTGATGGAGCGGGACATGCTCACCAGGTTCCAGGACAGCCGTTATGCGCCCGGCTTCGGATACAAGAATTACGACTTGCTGAACGAGCGCGCCGGCATCTTCCTGGCCTACACACAAAACGGCACCTCGTCCGAATCGGCGTTTTTTAACGATGCGTTGAAAGGACGGAAAACTTTCACCGCCCGCCTGACGGGCCTGGTTTTCCGGGACAAGACACGGCACGCACTTGTCCACCTGGGTACATCCTATCAATATGCAAAACGGACCGCCGATCCCGCTCCCTTCAAGTTAAAATTTCGCCCGGGCTACCATCTGGGCTACAAGATAAAGGCCAAAGTACCCGCCGACCTGAAATACCAAAAGACCACCGGCCTGGAAGTAGCTGCGATTTGGGGGCCTTTTTTCAGTCAGGCCGAATACAAGGCCGCCCATTTTTACACGAAAGACGGAGACTATTCCGCGACCGGCCAATACATTACCGCCGGCGTGGTCTTCAACGGCCGCCGCAGTTTTAAAAACGGGGCTTTCAAGCGCATCAAAATGAAGTCCAATTTCGATCCGGGTGAAGGGACGTGGGGCGCGCTGGAGCTGGTCGTCCGCTATTCCGTACTCAACTACGCCGCGTTCATTGACGGCCCGGCCACCGGCAAAACACATGCTCTGGCAGCGGGTATCAATTGGTATCTCAACGACCATACCCGCTTGATGTACAATCTCATCCGGGCAGTCCCCGGCGACGACGACCACATTGAAGCGGATGCACTGAATGGGCATCTCCTCCGCGTCCAGGTGGATTTTTGAAGCCAACTGGCCTGAAACCATCGTTTACCCCCGTTGACCTTTCACCGTGGGCCTTGGACCATTAACAAATTATTTAAGCCGTCCACACGATTTTTTCGTTGATAATGGCGTATTTTGGTTTTGAAAAAGTTTGCGCGCGATGCTCGCGCGCGTGGATCCAAAAATGCACATCATGGCCAAACGCATTTTCATGTTTTTTCTGGTGCTGGTACTGGCCACCGCTTGCAAGACTGTGCCGTTTACCGGCCGGAAGCAGCTCAACTTCATGCCCAACTCGCAGCTGTTTCCCATGGCCTTTGCCCAGTATGAAAAGTTCTTGAAAGAGCACCAACTATCCAGTAATCAGCAAGACGCCCGGCGCGTCAAGCAAGTGGGACACCGCATCGTGGATGCCTTGAATCGCTACCTGCGCAAACACCACCGGGAGGACTACGTCAAGGACTATAAATGGGAGTTTAACCTCGTCAAAGACCCGCAAAAAAACGCCTGGTGTATGCCCGGCGGCAAGGTCGTCGTCTATGAAGGCATCATGGACGTCTGTCAAAACGATGCCGGCCTGGCCACCGTCATGGGCCACGAGATCTCCCATGCACTCGCCAACCACGGCGGTGAGCGGATGAGCCAGGGCCTCATCCAGCAACTCGGCGCCATCGGCGTCAATGTCGCCACACAAAACAAGACTGAAAAGGAGCGCATACTCTGGATGACTGCCTACGGGCTTGGTTCGCAAGTCGGCGTCCTACTCCCCTTTAGCCGCAAGCAAGAGTCCGAA
This sequence comes from Saprospiraceae bacterium, assembly GCA_027031185.1. GTDB lineage: Bacteria > Bacteroidota > Bacteroidia > Chitinophagales > Saprospiraceae > HyVt-613. The sequence goes on along the minus strand of JALVEF010000506.1, from coordinate 2,534 downwards.
GCCGATGAAATCGGCCTGCTTCTCATGACCATGGCCGGCTACGACCCCAACGAAGCCCTCAAATTCTGGGAGCGCATGGAGAAAATGGCCGGCGGCGCCGCTCCTCCCGAAATCCTCAGCACCCACCCCGCGCACAAAACGCGTATCGCTAATATCCGACGCCTCATCCCCATCGTCAAGAAAAAGGCGGCGAAGTACAAATAACCCAATGGTTTCTCTTCCCAAAGGGACGGCGCTATTTCTCCGGCCGGGAGATATAGCGCCGTCCCGTTATATGCCAGCAAGCGGCTATTTTACCACGATCAAAACCTATAAGGTTTTCAAAATGTAACTGTTTAGGTACCCGCTGTTTTTGCGCTAAAATGGCCTTTTCGCGCCTGCCTTTGATAAAATTTTCTCACGTAGCGCTGCTACGCATCGAAAATTTTACCTTCGGCATCCACGAAAATGCCTATTTTATCCCTAAAAACAGGAGCACCTAAACAGTTACTTCAAAATTTTATAGGTTTGAGTACTCGTAATTCGTAATTTTTAATTTTTAATTGAATTCCCGTATTGTTTCCCGATCTCATCCAAGATAGAAAAGACCGTCTCCGGATCATCTTCGGTGACCAACCGCAAGCGGTACGCTTTGATACCCGGCAAGCCCTTGAAGTATGGCGCATAGTGACGGCGGGTCTCCAGGATGCCGAGCCGCTCCCCTTTCCACTTCATGGCCATTTCCAAGTGGCGTTTGGCCATGCGCACGCGTTCCGGCACAGAAGGCGGCGGAAGCATTTCGCCCGTGCGCACGAAGTGCTTGATCTCCCGGAAGATCCACGGATAGCCGATGGCGGCCCGCCCGATCATAATACCGTCCACACCGTAGCGCTTTTTGTATTCGACAGCCTTTTGCGGCGAGTCAATATCACCATTACCGAAGACCGGGATGTGCATCCGGGGATTGTTTTTCACCTCGCCGATCAAGGTCCAGTCGGCTTCCCCTTTGTACATTTGCCTGCGCGTGCGCCCGTGAATTGTGATGGCTTCGATACCGACATCCTGCAGGCGCTCGGCCACTTCCACAATGTGTTTGGACGACTCATCCCATCCCAGGCGTGTCTTGACCGTGACAGGGATACGACTGCGCTTGACCACCGCCTCCGTCAGTCGCACCATCCGTGGAATATCCTGCAGGATACCTGCCCCCATCATTTTACACACGACCTTCTTGACCGGGCAGCCGTAGTTGATATCCAGCACATCCGGCCCTACTTCATTGATAATGTCCGTCGCGCGTAGCATCGAGTCCTCTTCTGCACCGAATATCTGAATCCCGATCGGACGCTCTGCATCCGAGATATCCAGCTTCTGCGTGGACTTGGCCGCGTCCCGTATCAGGCCCTCCACGGAGATAAATTCGGTGTACATCATATCCGCCCCCTGCTCCTTGCACAACGCACGAAACGGCGGATCGCTGACGTCCTCCATCGGCGCCAGCAGCAACGGAAAATCACCAAGATCTATGTCGCGAATACGTGCCATGGTATGAATCTTAATAACAAAATCCCCCGATTGTTTATCATCGCTTGGCTTTGTTGCATGAAGGAAAGCAGCTCTTGCTTTGCTTTGTCATGCCACGCATTCCTTTGCCCTGCACTACTTTTAGGAGCCAAAGCCCCGATTTTTTTGCCTATAAACCGTCCCTACCCTGTCAACGCGACTTGTGATGCACTTCGGTAGGCTCAGTGCGAGCACTTGTCGAATCAAGCGTTGAGTCCGTTAACCTTTGACCTTGGACCCTGGACCATCAAACTGTAAGTGCGGAGCATTTCGTAATTGATTTGTATCTTTGCCGCGGCATGGACTATCTCCAAGAAGGCCTTCCATTTTAAGTGTAACTAAAAAAAAACGAGAAAATGAGCCACACGCGCTTTTCCGCCCTGGACACCGTATTCAATCGTTCATCGCTGGATCTGGACCAATCCGACCGCCCGACCCCCAAGGTCTCCACCTTCTTTGGCGAGAACGTCTTCAACGATGCAGCGATGAAGCAGTACATGTCGGAGTCCGCCTATATCAAAGTCAAGGCCACCATCCAATCCGGCAAGAAACTGGACATGAAGACCGCCGAGCTTGTCGCCACTGCCATGCGGCGCTGGGCCATGGACAAGGGGGCCACACACTTTGCCCACTGGTTTCAGCCTCTGACCGGAAGAACAGCGGAAAAGCACGATTCTTTTTTTGATTTGGACCCGACTACCGGCAAGGTCATTGAGCGCTTCTCGGCCAAGGACCTGGCACAGCAAGAGCCCGACGGCTCCAGCTTCCCCGGCGGCGGCCTGCGCTCCACCTTCGAAGCCCGCGGTTATACCGCCTGGGATCCGTCCTCGCCCGCCTTTATCTTTGAAATCGGCGAAGGCAAAACACTTTGCATCCCCACCATATTTGTCACCTACTCGGGCGAAGCCTTAGACTACAAGCTGCCCTTGCTCCGCTCGCAGGCTTATCTGGAAAAAGCGGCCCTGCCCGTGGTCAAGCTCTTCGACAAAAAA
>JALVEF010000505.1 GCA_027031185.1 Saprospiraceae bacterium | reverse complement strand
CGGAATGATATGCGCTCATCTTACAAAAAGCATAAGCGGAAGGACCATAGCTTAAATCCGGCATAGCATGTAAGTGCGGGGCCGCTACACCGCTACACCGTCTCTTATTTAGCACAAGCGATCCCGGGCGAGCGGGACCTACAATTGCTTCGGAAATTCACCCGCGCATAACATTTCAAAACAAAAAAGACGTTATCTTACCTAACGTCATCCGGAATCGGAGCAAAACAATGACCACAGAAAACAACCATAGCCAACACGCCAAAGGGCGATTCGCCGCCTTGCGCACATCCTGGCGCAAAGCCCGGGACACCTTCCGGGCGCGCTATCCAAAACTCTACCGGGGGCTGAAATACAGCTTTTGGGCGGCCGCGCTGTTGGTCTTCCTCTTGTGTATCTTTGTCCTGTCTGTCTATTTTGGCGCCTTTGGCCCCCTGCCCACGCGCGCCGACTTAAAAAAGATCAACACTCCCGTCGCATCCGAAGTCTATAGCGCCGACGGCCGGCTCCTGGGCAAGTATTACCGCGAAAACCGCATCTTTGTCCCGCTCGACAGCATCTCGCGGGACGTCATCCATGCCCTGATCTCCACCGAGGACGAACGCTTCTTCAAGCACAAAGGCGTGGACCTGCGCGGCCTGGCCCGTGTCCTCGTCAAGACCATTTTGCTGCGCAAGCAGACCGGCGGCGGCAGTACCCTCAGCCAGCAACTCGTCAAAAACATCTTTAAGCGCAATGAAGACCACGGCATCCTGACCCTGCCCGTCATCAAGGTCAAGGAGATGCTCATCTCCCACCGTATGGAAAAGATCTACACCAAAGACCAGTTGCTGGAACTATACCTCAACACCGTCCCCTTTGGCAACCGCATCTTCGGCATTGAAGTGGCCGCCAACCGCTACTTCGGCAAGCACGCCTCCCAATTAAATACCGAAGAAGCGGCCACCCTCATCGGCATGCTCAAAGCCACCACCTATTACAATCCGGTCACTCATCCCGACCGGTCCATCCGCCGCCGCAACCTGGTGCTCGCCCAAATGGCCAAAAACGGCTACCTGACACCGGCCCAATTGACAAAGCTGCAAAAGCGCGCCATGAAGACCAGCTATCGCAAAGAAGGCAGCAATGAAGGTCCGGCCACTTACCTGCGCGAGCGCGTCCGCCTCGACGCAGAGCGCATCTTGAGCCGCTTGCACAAACCCGACGGCAAGGCCTACAATCTCTACACCGACGGCTTGCGGATCTATACGACTATTGACACCCGCCTGCAGGCCTACGCCGAATGGGCCGTGCAGCGACACATGAGTCGCCTGCAAGCCGTCTTCGACCGCCACTGGCGCAAGCGCCGCAAACCGTGGCTGAACAACAAAACCCTCAGCCGCTTCATCAAACAGTCGGACCGCTATGCCGCCCTGGAGCAGCAGCACTTGCCCAAGGAGCGGATTTACGAGTCATTTCTTGATACCGTCCGCATGCGCATCTTCACCTGGAAGGGCCTGCGCGACACGCTCCTGACACCCAAAGACTCGGTCGCTCACTACCTCTCCCTGCTCAATGCCGGACTCCTCGCCGTGGACGCGCGCACCGGTGCCGTCAAGGCCTGGGTTGGCGGCATAGACTTCCGTCACCTGAAATACGACCAGGTGCTGGCCCGCCGCCAGGTCGGTTCTACCTTCAAACCTTTGGTTTATGCCGCCGCGCTGGAAGCCGGCCGCTCCCCCTGTGAATACATCTCCAACGACTCCCTCCGCATCCAGGACGACGACAAGTGGTGGACGCCCGCCAACGCCGAACAACATTACGGCGGCTATTATTCCATGGCCGGGGCCCTGACCCATTCGGTCAATGTGGCCGCTGCCCGCATGATATTGCAGACCGGCATCGCCCCCGTGGCCCGGCTCGCACGACGTGCCGGTTTCCAAAGCGACATCCCCCGGGTGCCATCCATCGCACTCGGTTCGCTATCCGGATCGCTGGAAGAAATGTGCACCGTCTATACATCATTCGCCCGCCAGGGCGAAACCATTCATCCCTTCTACTTGTCCCGTATTGAAACCGCCGACGGACAGGTGTTGTACAAAGCACCCCGGGTCCATACCTCCCGGGCGACCTCGCCCGCTACCGCCGGTCAAATCAATGAAATGCTCCAAATGGTCGTGGACAGCGGAACCGCCCGCCGCCTGTATGCGACTTACCACCTGCCACGCGGGATTGCGGGCAAGACAGGTACCACGCAGCATCAGGCCGACGGATGGTTTATCGGTTACACCCCGCGGCTGGTGATGGGCGTCCGTGTCGGTGGCATGGTGCCCGCTGTGCGCTTCCGGTCCTTGTCTCTGGGACAGGGTGCCAATATGGCCTTGCCGATTTGGGCCTTGACCATGCAGCGCATCATCAAAAACCGGCGCCTCTATCAATATGCACCAGCTGCCTTTCCCCCGCTGCCCGATTCGCTGGCGGCACGCATGAACTGTCCGCCCTTCGTCGAGTCACTCATCGCTCGTGATAACGAGATTGCTGATGCCGATGGCGAAGAAGGCTTCCTCGAAAGAGCTATTCGCAAGCACCGTGAAAAAATGCGTAAAAGGAAAAGTGCGCGCCAACGGCGCGCGAAGGCGCATAAACGCAAGAAAAAAGGCCGGCTCGCCAAATGGCTGGAACGATTATTCAAAAAGCACTAACATCATATCGTACATGAGCGATGAGCAAAAAACGAACGGCCCACAGCCCGAAGACGATGAGCTTTCCGGTTGGTCGTCCCATTTGGTCGAAGGCGAAGACTATTACATAGAAGACGGCAAGATGGTCTTTACCGAAGCCTATCTGCGCCGCCGCGGCACCTGTTGTCATTCCGGTTGTCGCCATTGCCCATACGGAGAAGCTTCCACACAAAAGGCGCGTTGATATGCGGCCGCCCGCCCGCATATCAACGCGCCGGTTCTATATTGGGACGATTAGAACACAGATGCCGGCGGTCAAAATTGCGAGTACCTAAACAGTTATGCTTCACTTCAATATCATACTTACCGGGCAGTGGTCCGACCCGTAGATTTCATTGTGGATCACCACATCCTCTACCCGGTCCATTAAGTCGGGCGTGACCAGGAAGTAATCAATCCGCCAGCCCGCGTTGTTCTTCCGGGCATTGAAGCGGTAGCTCCAGTAGGTGTATTTCACCACATCCGGATACAGGTGACGGAACACATCCACAAAGCCGGCATCCAATAGCGCTTGAAAGCCGTCAATTTCCACCTGGGTATAGCCGGCCGTTTTGTTGTAATTGCTCTTGTCATTTTTCAGGTCAATGGCCTGATGCGCCACATTGAAGTCGCCGGTGACGATGACCGGCTTTTTATTTTTCAGTTCGACGAGATAATTCCGGAAGTCGCGGTCCCAAGTGGCGCGATAGTCCAGTCGCTTGAGTCCGTCGCCGGAATTGGGCACATACACATTGACGAGAAAAAAGTCTTGGTATTCCGCACAGATGATGCGCCCTTCGTCGTCGTGTTCCGCGACTCCCATATCATTGACCACCTTTTCGGGGACAATCTTGGTTAGCAATGCCGTACTGGAATAGCCCTTTTTGGAGGCCGAATTGTAGTAGTGGTGATAATCCGCTTGAAGTGGCGCCAGCGCCTTCTCCACCTCCGCCGGCTGCGCTTTGGTCTCCTGGATACACAAGATATCCGGCGCCAGGCTTTCCACTGCCTCAAAAAAGTTTTTTTTCACTGCGGCACGGATGCCGTTCACATTCCAGGTGACAATTTTCATTAGGTGCTCTCTTTTTTGTGCGGCCAATCAGTACTTATACTTTTTCAGCCGGCCCAGTTCGCGTTTTTGGTCCTTTTCCTTGAGAGACTGGCGCTTGTCGTAAGACTTTTTTCCCTTGCCCAGGACGATTTGCAGCTTGGCCCAGCCTCGCTCCGTCAGGTATAGCTTGTAAGGAAACAACGTCATCCCCTTCTCCGTAATCTTGCGCCGGATTTTCTTGAGTTCTTGTTTGCGCAACAACAGCTTGCGCTCCCGCCGCGGTTCGTGATTATGGATGTTGCCGTGCGGATATTCCCCGATGTACATATTCTTGACGTACAGCTCGTTTCCCTTGAAGTAGCAAAAGGCATCCGCCAGATTGACCAGTCCGGCCCGGATGGACTTGATCTCCGTTCCTTGCAAGACGATACCCGCCTCGAATTCTTCCAGAAAGAAGTACTCGAATTTGGCCTTGCGGTTGACGATCTCAATATGCTTTTTTAGCTCGGGTGCTTTCATGCCATGGCCTTGCCTGAAGGATACAGGCGACAAAGATACGATTTATGCGCATTGCAGGTTTGAACTGTTGAGTCCGCACCGCACTTGCCTGCCCTTGGCCTTTGGGCCGTTGATCTTGGGCCATTGACCGTAGAATAGCCGTAAATTTCGGATGAAGCCCAAAAATTCAACATCTCCATTACCATAACACCTACATATTTCCGTTTTAATACATTACGATGTACCTTTATCCATCGAAACACACAACAAAGTGCTATGAGCCTATCCATTCAGCCACTGACCATCGGCTTCTTTTTGCTGATCAGTGCGTTTTCCCTCGGCGCACAAGGCACCAACAAGACTTACCTCGCCTATATCGAGAAATACAAAGACGTGGCCATCTCCGAGATGAACCGCACCGGCATCCCGGCCAGCATCAAACTGGCGCAGGCACTGGTTGAGTCGGCCGCCGGCACCAGTACGCTTGCCCGCAAGGCCAACAACCATTTCGGCATCAAGTGCGGGCCCACCTGGCACGGACGCAAGTTTCACCTCGAAGACGATGACTACGATGAATATGGCAATAAAATCAAGTCCTGTTTCCGGGTGTACAAAGACCCCAAGTCATCCTTCATCGCCCACTCCGAGTTCTTGCGCGACCCGCGCAAGTCCCATCGCTATGGCCCATTGTTCGAGTTGGACCCCACGGATTACCAGGCTTGGGCCTTCGGACTCAAAAAAGCGGGCTACGCCACCTCGCCTACCTACCCCCAGATGCTCATCAAAGTCATCCAGGACTACGACCTCCACCAATACGATCAGGTCGGTGATGTCATCGTCATCAACGAACCCAAAAAACACGGCGGATTTGGCCGCAAAAAGAGGAAAAAAGAAGACGAAATCATCGAAGTCTGCGTCAATTGCTTTGGTCGCCTCGGCCGCATCAACGATGTCCGTGTCTTTGTAGCGGCCGGAGGCGAGTCCGTCTACCAGGTTGCCTTCCGCAACGATGTCTCTCTCAAGCGCATCATCCGCTACAACGAAGCCGTCACCTCCGGCGACCAAAAACTCCCCAAAGGATTTAAACTTTACCTCCAACCCAAGCGCAACGCCTGGCGTGGCAAAGCCAAATTTCACTACGTACAACCCGGCGAGACGCTCTACGACATCTCCCAAAAATACGGCATCAAACTTGAAAAATTGCGCCGTAAAAACCGCTTGCCCGAAAATGCCGAACCCCTCCCCGGCGAAAGGATAAGATTGCGCGGCTGGCGCCGGCGCGGGGAGAGCGTTCGTTACAAAGTCATGGACAAACCCTTGATCCCCGTCCTGTCCACCGAATCGGCCCAACCCCAAAATCCCGAAGCAAAGCCAAAAAAGAAACAGGACGGTGACCTGCTCGATATTGAAATCGCCCCTGGCGATGAACCCAAAAACAACGAAGCGGATACGCTTCAACTGGACCCCGTCACGACCGAAGACCTGCCCGAAACGCCCCCCGCGGACACCACCCGGGTCATTTCCGTCCCCAACGAAGAGACGACACCGCCCGCCGGTGACACCACGACCATGCACACAACGAGTCAACCCGCAGACCACAAACCCGTCATCATTGACAGTACGCCGGTAGAGACCGGTGTGCACCCCGATGACACGGCCCGGCCCGAGACAGAACCGGACACCTCCCAACCGGAAAATGCCGGCCCCGTCTATATCACCGTCGTCAAAGGAGATACCCTGTACAGCCTGGCCAAAGCCTTTGGTCTGACCGTGGAACAACTCAAAGCTATGAACGGCCTGAAGTCCAATATCATCAGCGTAGGTCAACGCCTCCGTGTGAAATGACGCCTATGACGCCCGCCGAGATTGTCGCCAAAATGATGGAAAAAGACTTCTTCAGCCAATGGCTGGGGATCGAGGTGATGGAAATTCGCCCCGGTTACTGCCTGTTGCGTATGCGCGTCCGCGAGGAGATGTGCAACGGCTTCAGCATCGCGCACGGCGGCATCAGCTTCTCATTGGCCGACAGCGCCCTGGCATTTGCCGCCAACGGCCATGGAGAGCAGGCTGTCTCCATCAGCACCGCCATTGACCACCTCGAAAAAGTCGAACCGGGTGACATCTTGATGGCCGAAGCTGTTGAGTTGCACACCTCGCGCAAGCTCGCCCGTTATCGTGTGGAGATCTTCGATGAAGCCGGTGCCATGAAAGCGATCTTCCGCGGCACCGTCTATCGCACCGGCAAGACCTGGGAGCAATTGTCAATTAAAAATTAAAAATTAAAAATAGACCGCGGATTAGGGCAGATTTTCTTTTAGGTTATTCGCGTTTCATTTTTCAACGTCCAGCACTTCCCCTTTACGTGCTACCGTTGACCTTGGACCGTTGACTGGTCAACAGCGCCAGCGATTCAACGCGATAGCAGTTTCAACGTGTGTCCATCCGTGTCTTCCGTGTCCATCCGTGTCCATCCGTGTCTTCCGTGTCCATCCGTGTCCATCCGTGTCCATCCGTGTCC
>JALVEF010000504.1 GCA_027031185.1 Saprospiraceae bacterium | reverse complement strand
TGGGCCACTGGCCCGAAAAACCCGGCCTCACGTGGCGCTTCTATCAACCCAGTGCCAGCGCGAAACCAAGCATGACGGCAGCCGTCACGCCGAGGCTTAGCGCTAGCAGGACATATTCACACAGGTGGCCCTTGCACAGCGGATGTTCCTGCAGATGTTGCACGATCGTTTTCATCTTTTTTTCTTCCATCCTGAGTTGGCGTCAGCAGTCGTCTGACTCGGTCTGAACGCGACCGGTTTCCGGATCCACCAGCGGATTGCCGTCTTCGTCGGTGATAACCGTGCTGACGAACATCATGTGTTCGACGCGGTCGAACTGTTCGTCCATGGCACGCTCGATATCCACATCGCGCATACCTTCATAGATGATCACCGCACCGGCTTCTTCCTGGGCGCGAGCCACCTCGCTGGGTGTGAACAGGCGATTCTGCTGCCAGGAGTCGGTTTCGGCCATGGCGATGTCGAATTCGTCGGCCTGGGCGCTACCGGCAACAGCCAGACCCATGATGAGAAGAACGGCGAAGGTCTTGTTGAACTTGTTCATGGTGCTATCCCCTTTGGTTGTGTATTTGCTGTGATTCAGCTTGGGGACAGATTAGGGCCCGGGTGCGCCGGGCTCAGTGAGAAAACTCACCACACAGTTGTGAAATATTCACAGGAATATAGTCTGTAAAAACAATGGGTTATGATATTCCGGCCGCTTGCGTGTCCGCTCCATCGACGCCTGTCCCGCCACCCGGTGCCAGGACGTGCTACAACCGCCAAAAAAATGGCCGACCGAAGTCGACCAATACTCGCCATGGTTTGCCCGCAGGTTCAGGACTTGTAATCACATTTCTTCTTCGGCGGCCGAGTGGGCTCGTTGAACATGTAGCGGGAGATCTTCCACTCGCCATCGACTTTCCGCAGCACGAAGAGTTCGCGAGTGTGGTTTTCAATGGGCCCCTTGCCAATGATGACGATCCTCCCCGACGAAGTGGTGCGCACGAAGGCGAGATCGCCCCGTTGCACGATGTCCTCGAAGTGGAACACCACATCCAGATCCAGCGCCCTGAACACGCCACGGTATGCCTCGCGTACGCCGGCCGTCCCTGTCGCCGTGGGCTTGCCCGAGGGCATGAACACGCCATCGGGCGCGTAGACCCCGAGCACGGCCTCCACGTCCGAGGCATTGAGCGCCTTCTCATAGGCCTTGATCACGGCACGGATGTCATCCTTCTCGCCCGCGCTCGCAATGGACATGGTCCCTGCCAGCAGCATGAGCCACGTGCAAAGCAGTATGGTCAACCTGTTTCGCCTGTTCATTTCATTTCTCCCTTGTTTGAGTGTTCTCTGTCGTGAGCTATGCCGCCGATCCCACCGCCACGCGATTTCGCGCCCGCAGCTGATCCAGGCTCAACACGCCCGCACCGTGAGCGGCGAGGACGAGAAACCCTCCGGCGATGGAAATGTTCTTCATGAACATGATGAAGGTCATCTGGTCGGCCAGGTTGCCGTGGAACAGAATTGCCGTAAGCACACAGAAACCGGCCAGCAGCACGGCGACGATACGCGTATACAGCCCCGCCACGATCATCATGCCGCCGGCCACTTCGAGCACGATAGCC
>JALVEF010000503.1 GCA_027031185.1 Saprospiraceae bacterium | reverse complement strand
TCCTCGATTCTTCAATTCCTCAATGAATCAATAATCCGGGCAGAAGAAAATTTGGTGTACGTTCAGGCAGCGTTTTTATTAGATTGGGCCCATTGTTCATACGTATCGCAAAATGTCCCTATTTTCACCCCAGCAAGGATGAATGAAAATCGCTCACATATTCTTTCCCTGGCCGAAGGCACCGCATCCGAGTTGTATCTGCGATTCAACCGGCCCGAGCTGGTCCTACACAATATCTCCCTGGCTCGCCGGCTGGTGACGCGCATCCGGGAACTGGGCAAGGGATTGTCCGCCGACACCGTCGAAAACGCCAGTGTTGCCGCCTGGTTTTCCCAACTCGGCTATGCCGTGGACTATTCCAATGCCACCGATGTATCCATCAACTTTTTGAAGGAATTTTTGGCCGGGACCCAATTGGCCGACGAGCGCAAAAACGAAATAGTCGCCTGCCTTTTGGGCGCAGCACCCGGACACCACCCCGCGGTGGCTTTATACGAAGACGCATGGCATAGCCTGATGTTTGGCGAAGACCTGGATCTCCATCTCGACCTGCTCCGCAAGGAAATGTCCCTGATGGGGGTCAATCCCGTCTCCAAGGCCGGTGCCCGTCAATGGTTTATCACACAGATGCGCCGCGTGCACTTCCATACGCCCACGGCCGGTGCCCGCTACCGCGAACTGCTCGAACAAAATCTGGCGCGCCTTGAAGCCCAAGCCGTCAAAAACAAACTCAAAGAAGAGCGAACGAGACAGCGCTTCGGCGGCATCACGCAGACCCGCCCCTCGCGCGAGATACAGACCTTTTTCCGCACCGCCTTTGAATACCACGTCAGCCTGATAGACATTTCAGACAACAAGGCCCGCATCATGATCAGCGTCAATTCCATCCTGGTGTCCATCCTGATCTCCATGCTGACCTACAACTACCGGCAAATCAGCCTTTCCGGCAATCCCATCATGATGATACCCATTTTGGTATTCTTAATCGCCTCACTGGGTTCGCTCATCTTTGCCGTCCTGTCTTCCCGCCCCACCTTCCCCCAACAGCGGGACACCGTCTTTCCCTTTCAGCAATTTGTCCATCTGAACGAAGAAGAATATCTCAATCGTCTTGACGAGGTGTTTCGCAGCGGCCCCGACATCCTCGATCAATTGTCCCGCGCCATTTATGACATCGGCAAGTTGCTGGACAAAAAATTCCGGTACCTGGCCCTGTCCTACAATATCTTTATGGTCGGTTTCGTCGTCTCCGTCGTCCTCTTCCTTATCACCTACCTCGTCAAGTAGAATCTCCTCACCAGAAAGCCGGAAGGATGCAGAGACGCAAAGCATAGCGTGCACACTTCATCCTATTTTTAATTTTTAATTTTTCATTTTTAAGTAACTGTTTAGGTGCTTCTGTTTTTAGGGATAAAATAGGCATTTTCGTGGATGTCGAAGGTAAAATTTTCGATGCGTAGCAGCGCTACGTGAGAAAATTTTACTAAAGACAGGCGCGAAAAGGCCATTTTAGCGCAAAAACAGCGGGTACCTAAACAGTTACTTTAATTTTTCATTTTTAATTGAACAATCGTGTCGTTTGCCGTCTGCGACGGCCGGAACAGACGC
>JALVEF010000502.1 GCA_027031185.1 Saprospiraceae bacterium | reverse complement strand
CAGGAGGCCGCCTACAGAACGATCAACCGTGGATCCTACCCCTACTACTATGAGGACGAAGCATTCATCCTCTTCGCCGACGAGGCCGAGAGACTGCTCCTGCAGTTCGACGCAAGCGAAGCATTCGACCGACTCTGCAATGAATGGGAGAACAACAGCCATGATTGATCACAACGTAACGGTCGAGAAGCTCGCGAGGCTTGCTGACTGCCCTGTCAACGCCCCCGTGTGGGCAATCGTCCATGAGGCTGCCCGGGTCACCCGGGAGTCCCCTGAAACCATCAACAAGTTGCTGCACAAGTCATGGCGACATACGGTGAGGGAGGAGTTCAAGAGATGAAGATCATGTTCAGCCTCCGAATCGATTCGGAAGTGAAAGAAAAGCTGGCCAGATTGGCCGAACTGGAAGGACGCTCGATGACCAACATGATCGAGCGACTCGTGAATCAAGAAGCGGAAAGGAGAGAGCGTGATGAAAAGTCTCGACAACCCTGACCGACCGGCAACGCTACTCGAATGGCTCGTCGCCATAGCATGGTCAGTCGTGATAGCAATGCTGGTCAGCAGCGTCACATGGTAAAAAAGAAGCCCGGCTAATTGCCGGGCTTTTCTATTTTGCGGTTCCTCACCACAACCATAGCAAGGTTTACGAGTTGCCATAATCTCCCCTCATTCGATCCTGATATTCACTGCGCAGTCGCCGCCAGGCGTTCGGCTCAACCACCTTCAGATCCGCCACCCGCGCGAACATCCCGTCACGATAAATCGCGGGATCCTGTTGACCATCTTTCACCAGTGCCAGAACGATCTCGCCATCCTTGGGCTTCTGATGATACAGCATCGTGGCGTAGAGAGCTGTCCCGACAGTCTTGAACTCACTCAGATTAGTAACCTGGCAGGAAGGACATTTGTAGTCATAGGCGGCTTCCGCAACCGTCTTGACCGAAACGGCCCAATTGCAGGCCGGGCAGTAGAGTTTGTCGTTATTGCTCACTTTCTCAGATCCTCCAGTAATTTATCGAGTTCGTTCAAGTGACCGTCGCGAACCATTTCAAGTCGGCGAATAATATCACCGTACATGTGATGGTGTATCCTGTCGGCTAATACTTGGTTGATACTTACAATAGTTGCCGGGCTTGTATTCCATTCGAACCTGTAATGTGAGCCTGATCTGTTTCCATTCAGTCCCGTTGTAATAGATTGTTCCGTACTCCCGGACCCAATATTTAAAAATATGCTTCTTGGTGATCATTTTCTCATCCTCTCAATCTTCATCATGTAACTCTTGTCGCGCCATTTCTTCAGTTTGAAGCGCCACCCGTCCTCGACGAACGAGTATTTGCGACCGAACAGGGTCGCCAGAATGAGCGTCATGGTAGACGCACCAAGGGTGTTGTGCATTGCGGTAATCTTGAGTTTGATGTTCATCAAATCCTCCTGATCCAATGGATCACATATTCACCCGATTCGCGGGTAGTCGTTGCGAGCGACTCGGTTATTGCCACCTCGCCCTCGCAGGCCCTGGCCAATTCCACCATCTTATCCCATGCCGTTTCACGGCTGAGAATTGCTTCGGCGACGACCTGTTTGTCTCCAGATCCACCGACCTGTTT
>JALVEF010000501.1 GCA_027031185.1 Saprospiraceae bacterium | reverse complement strand
TAATGGTTTATTTTTTGTTTGCCCGCTTTAATCCGACACTTATCCCGCAAAGCAAGTCCCCCACGCACTCACCCCCGATGTGCAACCATGCTCCCTGGACCATTGACCTTGGACCCTGGACCATCAGACAGCACGTGAGCGCAGGAAATTCAACGGCCCGAAGGGCCACTTCAACGCGCCCCGGCAGGGGCGTATTCAACGCGAAGCATTCAACCGCGTCAGCGCTCAACTTAATTATCCACGATCACCACCCTCTGTGTGCCGGCTCACAAAACCACGCCAAAGGCCCGTCTAACTTTGGCGCCAAAAAGATGCACACCAGACTTGCCACGCTCCTGGCGCTCCTGATACTCGCGCCACTCCTGCACGCCCAAAAGCTTGTCGGCGTCGGCAAACTCATCCAGGGAGGCGTCGCCGATGGGGAAAAACTCGTCAATGCCTATCTCCTGCCCGTCAACCGTGCCTTGATGACGGCAGCCAATAACGGCGGTTTGCCCTTGTCATCGCGCCCCCGCGATGACAAACATTTCAGTCTGTCGGTGCACTACCTGCCCGTCTATATTCCCTCCCGGGACAGACAATTTGACGTCCGTGACTTATCGTTGGAATCCGTCGAACCGGCATCCGCTGACCAGACCACTGCCCAGACAGCCTTCGGTGACTCCTCGTCCATTGCCCTGGTGTCCAAATACGGCGTCGGCAATTTGCGCTACTTCTCCATCCGCACCCAACCGGGATCTGAAAAGAAATCGCTTCCCTTGCCCTATATGCAATTGGCATACAGCGGGCGGATCGGCGATGCCCGTATTCGCCTCATCCCGCCCGTATATATCCCCGAATCGGACGTCCGGATATGGTTGGCCGGCCCCGAAATGCAGCTAAGGCTCAATGCGCTTTGGCCGGCGTTGGAATCTTTGCCACTCGACCTGCATATCCAGGCCGGCGCTTATGTGATGCATGCACGGGCGGACCTGAACGTCCGCCCGGATGATGCCACGGTCTATTTGCCCTTGACATCCGATGCCCAGGGCCCCTATGACGATCAGCGGATTCGCATTGACTACCTGGGTTATTATGCCGCCGCCTATGCCGGCAAGCAGCTGGGCATACTCTCCGTCTTTGCCGGCGCCGGTATCAACCGCGGGCATACCGCCTTTCGCGTCCTGGGTACCTATCCCGTCTTTGTCACTGTCCCCGGTGCCCTGGTCGGCATCCGTGCCAAAGACCTGACAGATCCCGTATCATCCGCCACGGCCTATTCGCGCGTCAAAGTGGAAGTGGGGGGCCGGCTGCACCTGGGCCGCTTCTATCTGCAAGGTGCCTATACCTTCGCCGCCTACGGCGGCCCCTCCGTCGGCATCGGCGTCCGCTTTTAACAAGCCGGAGTTTTTGAGTAAGCCCAAGATCTGCAATCGCTAACCGGCGTTCGTTAACTCCGGCTGCTTTTCGCATAAGCCGAAAATCCCCTAACTTTGCTTGTGCAAAGTTCCCCAATGGATTTCGAATCGCTGATTGACAATAACAAGCTCCCCCGCCACATCGCCATCATCATGGACGGCAACGGCCGTTGGGCCAAAAGCAAAGGCCGTCCCCGCGTGATGGGTCACCGCGCCGGCGTCAAGACGGTACGACGCATCACCGAGGCCTGTGCCAAACTCGGCATCGAATACCTGACGCTTTACGCCTTCTCCACCGAAAATTGGAAGCGCCCCGCCTTTGAAGTGGATGCCCTCATGCGCCTGCTCGTCGAGACCATTCACAAAGAAATCAAAGTCCTCAATAAAAACAATATCCGGCTCCGCACGATCGGCGACCTGGACGGCCTGCCGGCACGTAGCCGCGATGCCATGCGCAAGGCCATCCGCGAAACCGCCAGCAACGACCGCATGCAGCTGACCCTCGCCCTCAACTATAGCGGTCGCTGGGAAATCGTCCGCGCCGCCCGCGCCATTGCCGAAGCCGCCCGCGAAGGTCATCTCACCCCGGATGAATTGGATGCGGACCGCTTTGCCTCTTTCCTCTGCACCCGGGACATGCCCGATCCCGAATTGCTCATCCGCACCAGTGGCGAGACCCGTCTGAGCAATTATTTGCTCTGGCAACTGGCTTACTCTGAGTTTTATTTCACTGAGATTTTCTGGCCCGACTTTATGGAAAAGGACCTGTACGAGGCCATTTACGTCTTCCAACAGCGTGAGCGCCGCTTCGGCAAGACCAGCGAACAACTCAAGTAGGGACGCGAAACTTGTGGCTCTGTCTCATAATTACACTCGTTACGTACAGGTTTGGGACGAGTCTCGGGAATATCGAACATCCATGGTGTGGTTTGGATGTCAGTTTGAGAATACCCCTGATGTGTGGCCATTGACCATGCACCTTGGACCTTGGACCGTCAAACAGTAAGTGCGGGGCCATTTCAACGCGCCAGCATTCAACACGAAGTATTCAACAGCGCCGACGGCGCTATTCAACACGCAGTATTCAACTTTTTTGTTAAAAAACACCCCAAAGCCCAATTAAATCCCCATTTTTGCCCTTACAAACGTCAAAAGAGAAGACCATTGGACATTCGAAAATATCTCCTCATCCTCTTGTTGGTGAGTACACTTCTCCCACAACTTTCCGGACAGACGGACTCCACCGCGGCCGGTTTCAAACTGGATTATGTGGAGCCGGACGAATACGAGATCGGTGGCATTCGCGTGCGTGGCAATGACTTCAGTGATGCCAATGCCATCATCGCCATTTCCGGCCTGCGCGTGGGCGATCGCATCCGCATCCCCGGCGTCGAAACCGAAAAGGCCGTCAAGGCACTATGGAAAATCAAACTCTTCACCGATGTCCAAATCGCCGTCTATAAGCGTATCGCTGATATTGCCTTCCTTGAAATTCGCGTCCGCGAAATGCCCCGACTTTCCGGCCATATCCTCCGCAAAATCCGAAAATCCCGTCACGAGGACATCAATGATATCGTCAAGAATGTAGTACGCAAGGCCACTATCGTCACGCCTCAGGTCAAAGACTTGCTCCGCAAAAAAATCAAAGAATACTACGTGGACAAGGGCTTCCTCGATGCCAAAGTCCATATCTCCCAAATACCCGACACCACCAAAATCAATGCCGTCAAGCTCGTCATCGCCGTGGATCGCCACAAAAAAGTCAAAATCCACCGCATCATCTTCCACGGCAACAAGTCCGTCAAGGCCCGCAAACTACGCAGGCAGATGAAGGACACCAAAGAACAGCGCCGCTTGCTCGCCTCATCAAAACTGATTCGCGACGAATACGAGGATGACAAACGCAAGCTCATCGCATACTACAACAAACTCGGGTTCCGCGATGCCCGCATCTTGCGCGACAGCATCGTCCGGCTGCCCAACGGTAAGCTGGATATTCATATTTTCGTCCGTGAAGGCCACCGCTACTACTTCCGCAATATCAAATGGAAGGGCAATACCATCTATGATGATAAACGCCTCGCCGCCGTCCTCGGCATCAAAAAAGGCGACGTCTATGACACCGAACTGCTCAACAAGCGCTTACACTTCAGCCAGGACGGCCGCGATGTCAGTTCACTCTACCTGGACAACGGCTACCTGGCTTTTCGCATCGAGCCGGTAGAGACGGCTGTCGTCAACGACTCCGTAGATATTGAGTTCCAAATATTTGAAGGCCCCCAGTTTACCGTGGACCGCGTCATCGTCAAAGGCAACGACCGCACCCACGAGCACGTCATCCGTCGCGAAATCCGCACCAAACCCGGGCAGAAGTTTTCTCGGGCCGCCATCATCCGGACCCAGCGCGAACTACTTGCCCTCGGCTATTTCGACCCCGAAAAATTCAACATCCAAACACCTACCAATCCCCAGCGCGGCACCGTGGATATCGTCTATGAAGTCGAAGAAAAACCATCCGACCAGCTCGAACTGTCTGCCGGTTATCAGCCCGGCCGACAATACGGCGACCGATACTATCGCGGTTCGCTGATCGGCACCCTGGGCGTAAAATTCAGCAACTTCTCCGTCGCCGACATCCGCAAGAAAGGGACCTGGACGCCCTATCCGCAAGGTGACGGCCAGACCTTGTCTATCCGCGGGCAAGTCCAGGGAAACTACCGCAAAAGTATCACGGCCTCTTTTACCGAGCCGTGGCTGGGCGGGCGCCGGCCCACATCGCTGACAGTGGCCTCTTCGTTCTCACACTTCTCACTGAACTTGGACAACTCGTCCTTTTTCCGCAGTTTCAACAATACCGTCAGCCTCGGCCGTCGCCTGAAATTTCCCGATGACAACTTCATCGCCAGCACCGCCCTGAGCTATGAATTGCTCACGCTGAAGAAGACGCGCGGCTATTTCCAAACCCCGGATGGACGCTCCCTGGAGACCGGCAAGTTTCACAACCTGGCCATCATCCAGGACTTCACCCGCTCCACGATCAGTTACCCCTTGTTTCCTGAGAAAGGATCCCGCATCTCTCTCAAGATCAAAGCCACGCCGCCTTATTCGCTGTTTCGCGCCGTGGAGCCGACCGACTTGTCTGAAAAGTACAAGTTCACCGAATACATCAAGTTTCGCATCAATGCAGAGTGGTACACCTCCCTGGGCAATAAATTTGTCTTAAAGACCGGCGCCAAGCTCGGCTATCTCGGGCAATACACCCAAAAGCACGGCCAGTCGCCATTTGAGCGCTTTGAATTGGGGGGAGACGCCCTTAATCAACAATCCTTCCAGATTACCAGCCGCGAGTTTCTGACTTTACGGGGTTATGACAACGACCTGGCCACCTTCCCGGCCAACGGATTCGGCGCGGCTATCTTCAACAAATATACCCTGGAGCTTCGCTATCCGGTATCGCTCAATCCCTCGTCCACCGTGTATGTGTTGAGCTTCCTGGAAGCCGGCAATGCCTGGGATCAATTCTCCTCTTACAATCCGTTTGACCTGAAACGTTCTGCCGGTGTCGGCCTGCGCGTCTTCCTGCCCATGTTCGGCACCATTGGCTTTGACTACGGCCTGGGATTTGACAAGACGCCCTCTACCGACGGCAAGAGCATCTTCTCCAAATACGGCAAATTCAACCTCATCATCGGCTTCGAACCGGAGTAGTCCCAATTTTGCTTTGCGCTATCCTTGGGAATGGAGTTTTGGTCCCGAATGCTTATGATTGGGGCTCCTTAAAACGCTCAATCCCGCTGGTGTGCCAAACCCAAACCTCACGCGACCCGAAGGGCGCGTAAACTTACACACTTTGGCACGCAGGGCATCAACTCCGCTCGAGAATAGTCGCATAACCCTGACCGACACCGACACACAGCGCGACCAGCGCATAGCGCCCGCCCGTGCGTTGCAATTCGATGGCAGCAGTCTGCAAGATGCGGGCGCCGGACATACCCAGCGGATGGCCCAGCGCAATGGCGCCCCCATTGGGATTGATCCGCGGGTCTTCGGGATCCAGATTCAGTTCTTGTAAAACGGCCAGCACCTGGGCGGCAAAGGCCTCGTTGATTTCGATGACGTCCATATCGTCAAGCCTCAGCCCGGCCTTTTGGAGCGCCTTGCGGGAGGCATGGACAGGGCCGATGCCCATAATGCGCGGTTCGACGCCCACCACGGCCGAGGTGACGATGCGCGCGATGGGACTCAGCTGATGCGCCTTGACCGCCTCATCCGAAGCGATGAGCAAGGCCGCGGCGCCGTCGTTGAGGCCCGACGCATTGCCGGCGGTCACCGTGCCGTCCGGCTTGAAGGCGGGGCGCAAACTGGCCAGTATTTCCGGTGTCGTGTCCGGCCGGATAAACTCATCCCGCTCAAACAGAATGGGATCACCCTTGCGCACGGGTATCCGGACGGGGATGATCTCCTCCGCCAGGCGGCCGTTGTCGCGCGCGCGTGCCGCCTTCATTTGGCTCCGCCAGGCGAAACGGTCCTGTGCCTCACGGCTGATGCCGTACTTTTCGACCAGATTCTCCGCCGTGACGCCCATCGCCTCCGTCCCGTACATGGCTTCCATTTTGGGGTTGACGAAGCGCCAGCCGAAGCTGGAGTCGTACAAGCGGGCATCATTGCCAAACGGCTTGGCGGACTTGGAGATGACCCAGGGCCCACGCGTCATATTCTCCACCCCTCCTGCAATAAAAAGGTCGCCGTCACCGGCGATAATGGCGCGGTGGGCGTGGATGACACTCGACATGCCGGATGAGCACAGCCGGTTGACCGTTTCGCCGGGCACACCGGGTGGCAGGCCCGCCAGCAGCAGTGCCATCCGTGCGACATTGCGGTTGTCCTCGCCGGCCTGGTTCGCACATCCCAGTATGACATCGTCAATCCGGGCCGGATCCAGGTCGGGGTGGCGTTTCATTAAGGCTTCGATCGGGAGGGCGGCCAAGTCATCGGTGCGAATTGTCGAAAGACTGCCGCGGAATTTGCCGATGGGTGTGCGGACGGCGTCCACAATATAGGAAGTGCGCATTTTTGGCCGTAAAGATAGCACACAAAACGTCCGTGGACGCGGCAAATATGCATTCATCCTTTGGGCCCACAGCCGGCATCGTGTTCCTATACGCACGCCCGTGCGTATAGGAACACGATGCCCGGGCGAGTAGGAGAGGGGGGAAATCGAACTAAAAACCCTTCTTATGCGTTGTAGCAAGTGGAATTTAGACCCCCCTTAGTGGATGTAACTGTTTGGGTGCTCCTGTTTTTAGGGATAAAATAGGCATTTTTGTGTATGCCGAAGGTATATGTACAGATCAAACCGGTTTACGAGTTTATTTGCGGCAAATTTGCCCA
>JALVEF010000500.1 GCA_027031185.1 Saprospiraceae bacterium | reverse complement strand
ACCAGACAATGGCGGCTGCCACGTATCCTGGACATCATCCCAACAAACAGCCTCCAGACGATTGGCCATACTCTGCGCCGATTCCACCAGTAGCATTTTTTCACCATCCGGCCCATCGTATTCCGCCGCACCGATCTCCGGGAAGCCGGTGGGTTGAAAACGTGTACCCTGCACGGGCTTTAGCCTGGCTTCAATCAGTAGTCGCGGGCTGTCCTTTAGCGCATCAAGAGTCAGTGTCATGGGTATTTCTCCTTGGCTTGCCAATATTCAAGAGGCTTGTTTGTTGTCTTGTTGGAAAATAGCGCGATACAGGTGTCGAACCGACGCATCGTCGAGAGGGATCAGCAAGGCCGCCGCCAATCGGGAACCGCTCAGCCCGGCGCTGCCCGGCGATCCTGGCAGAGGCGATATGCCCGCGATACGAAGCCGCCGCTGAGCGAGTCTGACGGCATCATCAATACGGTCTGCCGCGAGCAATCGCACCAAACCAGCAGGCGCGGGCAGACGCTCGTTTTCCGTCAGCAGGCCGCAGCGCCGAAGCTGTCGGTCAGGTGTCATTACCAATTTGAGCAAGGTATACGCAACAGGGATGGCATAGGAATCTTCGACAGCTTCCCATTCGATATGTCTGGGTGCTCTGCAATGAGCCAGCCCCGCTACCAATTGAGCGATACGATTGTCATCTGTTCCACCAGCAAGGAAGACGGTCATTGATGCCAGATCCGCTCCTGGCCAGCCGTTCAGAGGTTTGTCTGTGAACCCGCCTTTCTGTGCCAGCAACAGACGTTTCTCCAGCACGGCAATCAGATTTTTCTCCAGCCCGCCATGGTGCCAGGTACGGTAGTGATTTCGTGCCCCATCCGGCAACCAGTCGGAGTATTTATGGTTAGGGTCTAATGGTGAAAGGTGCACCCGCATGGGAAGCGGATGTTCTTTGGCGCCTTGCAGTCCGGCCAGTGCGGCGGCAATACGGAATTCAATACTGTTATCCCTTGCCGCCGCGAACCAGCGCTCACTCAAAATCGGCACGGATGGCACCTTTTCCTGCGTCGCCGGGCTGGTGCCTGCATAGCGCTGAATTACGCCGAGGAGGATTAGTGTTTTTTGTACGGCATCGTACCTGTCGCCTCTCTGCCGAGTCAGATCAAACAAGGCATTGTCCAAGCGTTGCGCAAGGCTCTTGACCCGGTTTGGCGTATTGTCTCCGCGCGCCCAGGCCTGAAAACGCCACAACCAATGATCCAGCTCGCCGATTAAATCCTGCTGAGGCTCCCGTGGGACGCGAAAGCGGGTCAACGGCGTAGCAAGATACGCCTTACCTGACCGCATCATGAATGCATATCGCTGAAAGCTATTAATACCCCGGTTGACGGCCAACAGGCTGATGGCTCTGGCAAAGTCCAACCCATCCTTTACACTACGGCGACCCAAAGTAACGCGGCCTTCCGAAAACAGACCCTTGAGAGCCATTAACGAGGTTGGCCTTTCCCACAGCGGCAACCATATTTCTGCCCGTGCGGGGGACTCATCCCCCATACTCAAACCGCCCTGACCGCTACCCTTGGGACGCACCGTAAAAGGAAAGGTTAAGGCTCCCCGATCTTCACTCCCCAATCGACGGGTTGCCGCTGCG
>JALVEF010000499.1 GCA_027031185.1 Saprospiraceae bacterium | reverse complement strand
CTGCGCCACCCCACGCTCAAAAATAGTGGCGGGCTGACACTCAATCACAACATTCTGGGTCGTAGTGATGGGGATATACTTCATACCATGCAAAGAAAGGTCATATTGCGACTTTTTCCAAATTTTTCATACTTTTGGCCGAGCGAACGGCCGGTAGCCTCCGGACCGGTTCTACGTGAAATACCCGGTAATGCCAAATATCCTACTAGTAACTGTTTAGATGCTCCTATTTTAGCACAAAAACAGCGATACCTAAACAGTTACAACCTATAAGACTCAAATATTCGAATGCGAGAGACCAAGTTTATCGAACAAAACCATGACAAGTGGCGCGAATTGGAGCGCGCCATCCGGACAAAAAATCCGGATCCGGACCAGATCAGCGACCTGTTCGTCCAGATTACCGATGACCTGTCTTATGCCCGCACCTTCTACCCCAACCGCTCCATCCGCCTGTATATCAACTGGCTGACGCAGCGCCTGTTCTTTAAGATTTACCGTTCCAAGCGTATAAAAAAAGGGAGCTTTGGCCATTTTTGGACAGAAGACCTGCCCCGCGTGATGTACGAGTCGCGGCGCGAGCTATTGCTTTCCTTTTTGGTTTTCGCACTGGCCATGGCCATCGGCATATTGTCCCAGCACCAGGACCCCGGTTTTGCCCGCACCATTCTCGGGGATGGATATGTCAATCAGACAATCCGCAACATCGAAAAAGGCGACCCGATGGCTATCTACAAGTATAAAAACGCCCTGGACATGGCCGTTGCCATCATCGGCAACAATCTGTGGGTGGCCTTTATCTGCTTTGTGTTGGGTGTTTTTGCTTCCGTGGGCAGCATCGGGATGTTGATTGGCAACGGCATCATGGTGGGCGTCTTCCAATATTTCTTTGTGGAGCGGGATCTGTTTCGGGAATCCTTTTTGGCGATTTGGACCCACGGTGCTATGGAAATATCCTCCATCATCCTGGCCGGTGCTGCCGGCATTGTGGTGGGCCAGGGGCTCTTGTTTCCCGGCACCTATCACCGCATGAAGGCCTTTCAGGTCACGGCGCGCCGGGGGCTGAAGATATACTTAGGCACCGTACCCTTCATCATCATCGCCGGATTGGCCGAGTCCTTCCTGACCCGCATGACCGATACGCCCGACCTGGTCCGCCTGTTGTACATCCTGGTTTCCTTCGGTGTCATGCTCACCTACTTCGTCCTTTATCCCATGGCCAGATTTCGCGGGCAGCCTGCACAAACAGACGACTATCCGTTTCTCATGCCGGACACGAGGGAGTCCATTCAGGCCTACCGCATCAAATATGCGGGGGAGACCTTTTCGGAGATCCTGGTACTATGGCGCAAATACTTTGGGGAAAACATACGCTTCATCTTCCTGACGGCAGGTGTTCTCACCGTGCTGATACTCGGCATTACATACACGCATGATGTGTCTGTATTATCGGACACCACCGATCTTTTCTCACTGCTAGTCAGCCCACTGTCCTATCTGATGAACAACAATATCGGGCAGCTGGCACTAATGAGTGCTTTTTTCGCAATGACCCTGTACGGCCGGCATCTGTTTGAGCAGGAGACCGGATGCTCTTCCCTCCCCGGATGGCGCCGCCAAGCCCTTGCTCTTATCCCCGTGATACTTACCTTGATATTGTTGTACGCTGTCCGACAAGCCCCGGCTACCCTACTGCTGCTGGCACCCGTGACCGCACCATTTTTCTTTTCCGTTACAGTGGCCATCTTTGATGAACCAAACCCGTTTCGTGCCTTTACACGGGGCATATCGCTCGTATTCAGCCGGTTTGGGCAGTATCTCGCCCTCAATTTTTTACTCGTTGCCGTATTCACCATGGCCACACTGCTACTGGGCTCAGGCCTGGCTTTTGCCCTGTCCAAATTCGCTATGATGATCGTCCCGGACATACATCCACTGCTGCTCCAATTCGCAGGTTTGTTTGGTACGTTCACCACCGTATCAATCGTCTATCTCACCTTTACATTTGGAGCCTTCATCCAATACTATTCGTCCCGCGAAGCCGATGAGGCCCACGACTTGTTCAGACGCATCCCGGATATAGGCACCCAAAGACGCATTAAAGGAATCCCCCGCGAATGACACGTCCCACTGCATACCCAACCGTACGGCGAAGCCGTAAACTTTTTCTTTTTGTCCTGATCGCCGGCCTACCGGCCTGGCTATGGGCGCAGAAGTTTCACGCATCGCAAAGCGCCTATCTGTCCCAAAAGCTCAATAAAACCGACGGAGCTCAAGCCGTCTGGGACAAAAAGCGAAAAGCCCTCACCTATCCCGGCTTGGAGAAAAAAGAAAAGAAACCGGGAAAAAAATCCGGCGCCCCCAAACCTTCTTCCTTTAACCCGGACTTAAAGCGCTTTAGCTCCTTCCTTAGAGTTCTTTTTGGCATCGCCGCTGTGGCATTCATCCTATACCTGGTTTACAGATGGATGGATGCCAGACGGACCACGCCGTCCGTCATGAACGTCGAGCTATCGGACGAACACCTGGACTGGATCGAAGAAAACTTGCCCGAAGCCGATGTCCGCACACCGTTGGACATGGCCCTTGAAAGCGGCGCCTACCGCAAGGCCATCCGTTTGTATTACTTGCTGATTATCAAGCACCTGGACGAGGCCGGCCAGGTGCATTGGCAACCGGATAAAACCAATAGAACCTATCTCAACGAGACCGCCGGCGCGGACTACCACTCCCTCTTCCGCCGCGTCACACGCATTTTCGAAGATATCTGGTATGGGGAGCGTCCCGTCAGTGTTGATTATTTCCATACCGTCCAACCGCTCTTCCAGCGGTTGGACGCGGCGATTACTCCATTGATTCCGGCAGACGATGAATAAGCGCACTGACATATCCAAATGGGCATCCTTTATCCTGATCGGATTATTGGTGGTCTTTTTCTTCTCCACCTTTTTCCAACGCAACCGTTTGCAGTGGTTCGAAAACTATTCCGAGCAAAGCAAAGACCCCTATGCCACCTACTTATTGGGCCAAGTGCTCAAGGCGTATTACCCGGGACATCAATTCATAAGACTGTCCGATCCGAAGGATTGGAAGCTTCCTGCCAATGGTACGGGCCATTGCAACTATTTCTTCATCGGGAGAACTTATTTCACCAGCGAAGCACACACAGACTCCCTGCTCCAATTCATCGCTCGCGGCAATACCGCCCTGATCGCCGCCAACAAATTCCCCTACCGCCTGTGGATGCACTTGTTTCAGGGGGAGCGTTTCTGCAAGGAGAATGACCTGGAAGGTTTAGACAAATTTCTAGGTACTACCGTCCGGGCCAATTTACGCCATCCCGACGTCCGGCTACCCGAACCGCTGCCGCTCCTTTACAGAAATCAAACGGATTCGTCAATCTACGTATGGAAATATTTCCCCGATGACTATTTTTGTCCCGGCGGACTCACCGCTGCGGGCCACATCAACGATCTCTTTGTCAACTTTGCTTTCGCCTCCTACGGCAAAGGCAAGATTTTCTTTCTGTCCACACCCATCGCCTTGACCAACATCTTTCTCCGCACGCCCGAAGGCAAAGACTATCTCGATGGCATTATGGCCCATCTGCCGCCCGGCGACATCTACTTTGATGCCGCCTCGCGCATACCCATACTGCACCAAACAACTAACAACCGCCGCCACCGCACCCAAAAAGTATCACAGGGACCATTGGCCTATATCCTGTCCCAACCCGCTTTGAAAGCAGCTTGGTACACCCTTGTCCTCATGGGCATTTTGCTTTTGGTATTCGGAACCAGACGCACCCAACGCACCATTCCCATCACACCACGCATCCAAAACACATCCCTCATCTTCATCCGTAACATCGCCGACATCTACTACCAGAAAAGAGACTACCGCAACCTGGCATTAAAGAAAAGCGAACACTTCAAAGACTTCATCCGGAACCATTACCGGATCCCCTTCAATCCCAAAGACCCTGACTTTATCACCAATTTGAGCGAACGCTCCGGCGTCCCGTCTCAACGGATCCAACGGATCCTGGCTTTGATTCAGGCCGCTGAAAAAACACCCGGAAAGTCCTTTCATGACAACAGCCTGATCAAACTTTCCCAACAAATTAACTACTTTTACGAAAAAGCCGGAAAACATGGATGAACATCGCGACTACATGAAACCACACGATGACCAAAACCCGCAGTATGCCGAAGCGGCACAAGAAAAATTTTACCACATAGACCCCCTGCCCATCTCGAATCTCGCCCAAAAGATTCGTGCCCAGCTCCAAAAGGTCATCATCGGGCAGGAAGACACCATCCAGCTCCTGCTCGTTGCCCTCCTGGCGGACGGCCACGTCCTGCTTGAAGGCGTCCCCGGCATTGCCAAGACGCTCATCGCCCGGCTGGTCGCCAAAACGCTGGACGCCGACTTCTCTCGAATCCAGTTCACACCGGATCTCATGCCCACCGATGTCCTCGGCACCAATATCTTCGACATGAAGGCCTCCGAGTTTCGCTTCAAACCCGGACCCATTTTCAGCAACATCATCCTCGTGGACGAAATCAACCGGGCTCCGGCCAAGACACAGGCCGCCCTCTTTGAAGTCATGCAGGAAAAGCAGGTGTCCATTGACGGTACCACCTATCCCATGGAAGATCCGTTCATCGTACTGGCCACCCAAAACCCCATTGAGCAAGAAGGCACCTACAAGCTACCCGAAGCACAGCTGGACCGCTTCCTGTTCAAGATCATTCTCCAATATCCCACCAAAGAAGAAGAACGGCGCATCCTCGAGCGCTTTCAGTCCTCCTATCTCCGGGATCATACCGCCGGGGTCGAGTCCGTATGCACCAAACAAGAAGTGCTCAATGCCCGCCAAATAGTCAGCAAGGTCCACATCCAACAATCCCTGCTGGACTATATCGCCGACATCATTCACCACACGCGGCACAACGGAGATCTCTACCTCGGCGCATCCCCGCGTGCATCCCTCGCCATTCTGGCCGCATCCAAGGCAATGGCCGCCCTCCACGGCCGCGACTACGTCACGCCGGACGACATTCAATACGTGGCCTTTCCCGTGCTCAACCACCGGGTCATCCTCAATCCCGACGTCGAGCTCGAAGGATACGAGACCAGGGACATCATTGAGAATATCCTCCAGGAAATCGAAGTGCCACGGTAGCCATGTTAAAGTCCCTGCATCTACATCGCCGTTTTTTTGCCGCCCTGGGTGCCATAGCCGCTCTCTTTGCCCTTTCCTTCGCCTGGGCTCCGCTCTATTACTTTACCTGGATTTTGGCAGCAATCCTGGCCGCCCTGGTCATCCGCGACGCCATCCTGCTGTACCGGGTCAAGACGCCCGTTCGATCCCGCCGCCACACCGGCAAACTCTTTTCCCTCGGCGACAAAAACACCATCCGGCTTACCATCCAAAACCTCACGCCTTTTGCCTTCTCTATTTACGTCATTGACGAACTGCCGCCCCAGCTCCAATACCGCCATTTCGGTTTCGATGCCGTACTACCCCCCGAAGGACTGACTACTCATCAGTACGACATCACCCCGCTGTCACGTGGCAAATACAAGTTTGGCCACATCAACGTCCTGCTATCCACAAAACTGCGCCTCCTTCGCCGGCTGGTACGCACCGGTGAAACCATGACCATACCCACCTACCCGTCAGTCAAACAGATGAAGGAGCTGGAACTCAAAACCTTATCCGCCCTGGCCGTCAACCCCGGCATCAAAAAAATACGCCGCATCGGTCACCACTACGAGTTCGAGCAAATCAAACAGTACGAACAAGGCGACGATGTGCGCAGCATCAACTGGAAGGCATCTTCCCGCTACCACCGCCTCATGGTCAACCAATACCAGGAAGAGCGCTCCCAAAACATCTACTGCATCCTCGACAAGAGCCGCGTCATGCACATGCCATTCGACGGGCTCACCCTGACCGACTACGCCATCAACGCCATCCTGGCCCTTTCCAACATCATCATCAAGCGCCACGACAAGCCGGGATTTATCTCCTTCTCCGACAAACTCGGCGCCATCGTCCCCGCTTCCGACCGCAAGCACCAGATGCAAATCATCCTCGATACGCTTTACGCCGACCGCCCCCGGCCCGTCGAAGCCGACTACGAACTCCTCCACTATGTCAGCCGCAGCCTCATCAACCAACGAAGTTTGTTTTTGCTATTCACCAATTTCGAGAGTGGATTTGCCCTGGAGCGCGTCCTTCCTATCCTGCGCAAGATCAACAAGTACCATCTACTCGTTGTCGTCATATTCCGCAATACGGAAATAGAGCGATTTGCTCGGTCCCGTCCACAAACGTTCAGAGACATCTATCACCAGACTATCGCCGAAAAATTCATTATCGAAAAGCGCAAAATGATCACCCGCCTGGCACGTCTCGGCATTCAGACCATTTACACCCGGCCCGCCGACCTATCCATCAGCACCATCAACAAATACCTCGAGCTCAAGGCGCACGGCCGTATCTGATCTCGGCAAGAAAAAAAGTTTGCGGCGTGACCGCCGCGAGGTGACTTCACTGCTTTGCCAAAGCGCCTGTACCTTTCAATCATCTCCATCAACTTTCGATTTCGCCAAGCATTCTGAGAAAAATCCGCGACAATCCGCGATGCGAAGCATCCGCCCTGTCCGCGTCCCAAAAGACGCTGTGCCTGTCGAAGTATCCTTGTTCGACATTCCCAAAATAAAAGCCTGTTCGTGACGAGTTACCATCTCACGTAACTGTTTAGGCGCTCCTGTTTTTAGGGATAAAATAGGCATTTTTGTTCCTGTTGAAGCCAGTATGTACAGATCAAACCGGTTTACGAGTTTATTTGC
>JALVEF010000498.1 GCA_027031185.1 Saprospiraceae bacterium | reverse complement strand
CTACCGGAAATCAAGTGGGACCAAATAAAACCGGAAAACCATCAACAAGAAAACTCATGAAAGAGATCAAACTGCTGTATTTCGGTCTCATCGCCGAACTGACCGGCAAGGAGGAGGAGACCATCCGGCTTGAAGAGGGCACCATCGGTGACCTGGAGCGCCGGCTGCTGGAGCAATATCCCGATCTGGCATCGTCTTCCTACCGGTTTGCACAAAATCTCGAATTGGTCACCGCTGACACGCCATTGGCGGACGGCGAAGTGGCCGTATTGCCGCCCTTCGCCGGCGGATAATTTATGGAATCGCGCTATCAAAGACATATCAACCTGGCGGGCGTCGGGACAGCCGGCCAGCGCCGCCTGTCCCGCGCCCGCGTCCTGGTCGTGGGCGCCGGCGGCCTGGGATGCCCTGCCCTGCAATATCTGACCGCAGCGGGTGTGGGACATATTACGATCGTAGATCCCGACAAAGTGTCCTTGAGCAACTTACAGCGGCAAGTCCTTTACGGCACCGGGGACATCGGCACCTACAAAGCTGAAACTGCTGCGCGCGTCCTTCGACACCTGAACGACACCATCAAAGTCGTACCGCGCACCGAAGCCTTTTCGGAAGCAAACGGCATCGCCCTATGCCGCGACCATGATATCATCGTGGACTGCACCGACAATTACACCGCCCGCTACCTGATCAACGACGCCTGCGTACTGACGGACAAACCATGGGTCTATGCCGGCATCTATCAATACGAGGGACAGGTGGCGGTCTTCAACCACGACAACGGGCCGACGTACCGCTGTCTCTTTCCGAGTCCGCCGCCAGGCGGCAAACTCACCAATTGTACCCAAACAGGGGTGCTGGGTGTGCTGGCGGGCATCATCGGCTCCCTGCAAGCCAACGAGGTCATCAAGTGGATTCTGGGCATAGGAGACTTGCTCAGCGGGCGCGTGGCCTGCTACCACAGCCGGACCAATCGCCTAACCGTCATGCGGCTGGTCCCCGATGACACCGCTCGCGATCGCGTCCGGCAACGGGGATGTTTGGTGGCCGAGGTATCACCCACTTGCGCAGCAGACTATCTGCTCTCCCCCGACCGGGCATTGGCCATCGGCAATGCTTTGTGGCTGGATGTGCGCCGCCCGGACGAACGGCCCTTGCTCACTGGAGACGATGTCCACCGTCACGCATTGGACGAACTGGACCAATACACACCACCTGCCGGCCGCCCCATCATCACCTTCTGCCGGTCGGGACGGCGGGCGGCCACAGCTGCCAGCTTGTTGCGGGCACGGGGATTCAACGCCTATGCGGTGGATGCGGATATTTTTGACATCATGACGCGCCGGCGCGCACAACAAAACCAAGCGGAAAATGCATGAATACTTTGTGACAGGCCCCATTCCGCCCGGCCTTATTGCCCGGGTAATAGCCGACCAAGGACAACACAAGGACGTCGGAGCTATGGACATTTTTATCGGGCAGGTCCGTGCGGACGAGGTGCGGGGACAAGTGGTAGAAGCCATAGACTATTCGGGGTATTTCGAAATGGCAGAACGACAGCTGACAAAAATTAAAGAAGCCGTGCGGCGGGAATACGGGCTGACCGGCCTGTACATTTACCACAGCACCGGCACCGTCCGTGCCGGTGAGATGTGCTTATTTGTTCTGGCGACAGCCGGTCACCGCCGGGCCGCCTTTGAAGGTTGCCGGCGGGCGGTGGAGTGGATCAAACGGGAGGTGCCCATCTTCGGCAAGGAGATTTTTGCCCACAGCCATGAAGGGCAAGCGACCTATCAATGGAAGGAAAACACGTTTTGAATGGTAGATATCACCCACAAGTCCGTGACGCTACGCACCGCCAAGGCACAAGCCGTGGTGCGGACGGGCGGCGAAGAAACCATCCGGGCCGTTTTGGAGAAACGTGTCCCCAAGGGCGATGTATTTGAAATGAGCAAGGCGGCCGGCTTGCTCGGTATCAAACAGACGGCCTACTTGCTGCCCGACTGCCACCCGCTGCCCATTGAGTTTGCCTCGGTGACGTTTGCCGTGGACGGCCCGGACATCATCATCACGGTACAGGTCAAGACGCATTACAAGACCGGGGTGGAAGTGGAGGCCATGCACGGGGCCAGCGTGGTAGCGCTCACGGTATATGACATGCTCAAGCCGTTGGACAAACAGATCGAAATCCGCCGCATCCGCCTGCTCGAAAAGACCGGCGGCAAATCCGATTTTAAGGCCGATGCATAAGCCTGACGACATATTGACCGACCGGCACGGGCGGCGCCATACGTATCTGCGCATTTCGCTGACGGAGCGCTGCAATCTCCGCTGCACTTATTGCATGCCTGAGGAAGGTATTCCGCTGTCTCCGGCACACCGGCTGATGCAAACGGATGAGGTCATCGGCCTGGCGAGCCTGTTTGTACAGGAGGGCGTCACCAAGATCCGGCTGACGGGCGGGGAACCATTGGTGCGCAGGGACTTTGCCCGGATATTGGAAGGATTGAGCGGCATGGATGTACAACTCGGCATCACCACCAATGCCATCCTGGCCGACCGCTTTATGGACGACTTCCGGCGGGCGGGCATCCGTACCCTCAACGTAAGCCTGGACAGTCTGCGGCGGGAGCGTTTCTTTCAGATCACGCGCCGCGACCGGTTTGATCGCGTGCTATCCAATATCCAAAAACTGGAGCAAGCCGGCTTCTTTATCAAGCTCAACGTCGTATTGATCAAAGGCTTTAACGATGATGAGATCGGCGACTTTGTGGACCTGACGCGCGACCGGGCCATCACGGTGCGCTTCATTGAGTTTATGCCCTTTGACGGCAACCACTGGGACCGGTCCCGCACCGTGGCTTTTGACGAGGTCATGCAGCGTGTACGGGCGCGATACGGCGCTAAACAGGTCGAAAAGCTCCAAGACGATGCCCATGACACGTCCAGGCAGTATAAGATACGCGGTTTTGTGGGGTCTTTCGGCATCATCGGTACGGTGACCAATCCGTTTTGTGATACCTGCAACCGCCTTCGTCTGACCGCCGACGGCCGGCTAAAGAATTGCCTTTTTTCGTCCGCTGAAACCGACCTGCTCAGCCCCTGGCGTGCCGGACAGGACATCCGGCCATTGATACGGGCGGCGGTACAAAGGAAACAGGCCGTGCGCGCCGGTATGACGCGCTCCGAGGAATTTGACAATCCGGCCAATCACCGGACCAACCGGAGTATGATCACGATTGGCGGTTAGCGCTTGTGGAGTCGCTGCGTAGTGACCACATTGCCGGATGCATCGGCAAACTGTACCAGATAGAGGCCATTGGACAGGTTGGAAATATCATAGTAGGCCTTGGGCTGTGCACTAAAGTGTCTGACGCGCTTGCCGATAAGGTTGTACAGATATACTTCCGTGACGCGGGCGGGCACATGGTCTATGCGAAAATAGGAAGATGCCGGATTTGGGAAAATGCGGATATGCACAGGGCGCACGGGATCGGTGGGCGGCGCCTGTTGGGCCTTGGCCGCAAGCGTCAGGCATGCAAAGAAAAACAGGAGTAAGCGTGTTTTCATATCCGTCCTTTTTGGCGCAAGTGGCGACCTTGCGCAAAGTTACCAATGAGCGACACATCCGATGGGGAATCGGCTTATTTTCTCACGGACAGTTTTGAGTAACGTTTTTGAGAGATTACGACGGTGGCCCGTCGTGAGGAGATAGTTAGGAGAATAGGCTCAACTTTCGTACCAAAAAGGCGAACTTTGCCAAATTGGGACCGCCGAAAGACGTTTTATGGGCTTTTCGGCACAAAAAGAGACATGCGCTACTACCGGAAAGTACTGAAAATAGCATTTGCTTACCGCAAGGAGATCGTGCTCACGCTGGTGCTCAACTTGTTGTTGGTGGTGGCGTCGTTGTTTTCCATCACGGTATTGATACCGGTATTAAAGATCATCTTCAAAAACACGGTGGAGGTCACCACTCCGCAAGCCTATACCGGCCTACTGTCGCTCAAATCGTATCTGGAGTCGCATCTGAACTACTACATCACGATGCAGGCGCACCGGTACGGCAAGATGGGCGTCCTGACACGCATTCTGGCCTTCGGGGCACTGATGATCTTCGTGAAGAACCTATTGCGCTACCTGGCGGGATTCAGCATGTCCTACATCCAGGTCGCCGTGGAACGGGATATTCGCAATCGCATTCACAGGAAGTTGTTGGAACTTCCTGTGACCTATTACAACGATCAGCGGAAAGGTGATATCATGGCGCGCTTGACGACGGACATCAACGAAATCCAGTGGGCGTTGTTGGCCAGTTTTCAGCGCATGATCCAGGATCCGCTGATGATTTTGTTGACCCTGATACTGATGGTCATTCTGAGTCCACAGCTGACGGTTTTTGTGATGATTTTCCTCCCCGTCGTCGGCCTGCTCATCAACCGCATCGGCAATTTGCTCAAAAGGCCTTCCGCCGATGCCAAGAAGGCCATGGGGCGCCTGCTCTCCCACGTGGACGAGACCATCAACGCCATTCCTATTTTGAAGTCTTATGTGGCCGAGGGGCGTGCACAAACCGCGTTTGAACGCGCCAACGACAATTATTTCCGGCAGATGGTGCGCATGTTTCGCCGGCGGGAGATGGCCTCGCCGGTGAGTGAGTTTTCCGGTTCGCTGATCATCATCGCCATCATGTGGTACGGGGCGCATCTCATCCTTGAGACGGGGCAGTTGGAGCCGGAGGTCTTCATTACGTACATTGCCTTGTTTTATCAAATCATCGCCCCGGCAAAAAATATCTCCAATGCCTTGTTTGACATCAAGCGGGCCGAGTCATCCGGTAAGCGGATTTTTGACCTGCTGGAGACGGAGGATCCGATGCGTGACGCGCCGGATGCAGTAGAGAAGGCCGGATTTGAGCGGGATATTGTATTGGACAATGTGTCGTTTGCCTATGAGGCCCAAAAAGTGCTGCACGACATTTCGTGGCGCATCATAAAGGGCAAACAGTACGCGCTGGTGGGGCCATCGGGCGGAGGGAAAACGACGATGACCGGTCTGCTGAACCGTTTTTTTGATCCGACATCGGGACACATTTCTATGGACGGGGTGGACTACCGCAAGCTCAAAGCCCGCTCGCTGCGCCGCCTCATCGGCTATATCTCGCAAGACGCCATCCTCTTTCACGATACCATCCGCAACAATCTGCTCATGGGCAAGCCGGATGCCACAGACGAAGAGCTGATTGCTGCCGCCAAAATCGCCAACGCTCACGATTTCATCATGGCCACGGAAAAGGGCTACGACACCAACATTGGTGAGGGCGGCGCCAAACTGTCCGGCGGCCAGCGCCAGCGTCTGACCATCGCACGCGCGGTACTCAAAGACCCGCCCATTCTGATTCTGGACGAGGCCACCTCGGCCCTGGATTCCGAATCGGAGAAGCTGGTGCAAGATGCCTTGGAAAAAATCATGCAGGGGCGCACTTCCATTGTCATCGCGCACCGGCTGGCCACCATCAAAAATGCGGACGAAATCATCGTCCTGCAAGAGGGTAGGATCGTCGAACGGGGCACGCATGCCGAATTGCTAAGTCAAAACGGGCTGTATGCCAATTTGGTGCACTTGCAGAAGATGTAAGTAACGGGGATAGGGATGCCTTACTTGTCCTGCTCTTGCCTGCATTGCATTGCTTAGCTTTGCCGTCGGCTAAAGCCGACGGCAAAGCTAAGTTTGTTTATTCCCTTCGGGGTTAGGGGTGCTTTACTTGTCCCGCACTTACTTGCCCCGGACAGCAGAGCGATATACCGCTCATCTTGCAAAAAGCATAAGCGGAAAGGGGCAAAGCCCAAACCAGGCAAAGCAAGTAAGTGCGGGGCTAAAGCCCCAGTATTTTTTTTGCTTCTTTCCCGTCGGCTTTAGCCGACGGCAATGTTTGTTTATTCCCTTCGGGGTTAGGGGTGCTTTACTTGTCCCGCACTTACTTGCCCCGGACAGCAGAGCGATATACCGCTCATCTTGCAAAAAGCATAAGCGGAAAGGGGCAAAGCCCAAACCAGGCAAAGCAAGTAAGTGCGGGAAAACAAGCAGGACAATAGCCCCCCAGCCGGCACAGTTGCGGGGCGATAGCCCCGGATTCTTGTTCCTCCTTATGACCGGCAGCAAAAGCTGCCGACAAAGAAAAGCAAGATTTACTGCCAACCGGGGAGGCGATCACTCTCCAACATCAACGGCCCAAAATGTATCTGACGGCTAAGGCGCCATAACCGGGATCGAAACCTGGGTTATAGCCACTCAATGAATAGGTGGGCTGCCAGTCCACGCTGATATTTACCGGTGTATCTGCAAACCCATAGTCTAATCCCAGCGAACCATGTACGGCAAAGCCGGTCGTACTGGCATTGCCGAAATACAAATCATCGCTATAGCGGAACATATACACATCACCGCCAAAACCAAAAAACCAATTGAGACCTTCTGCCACGGAGGACAAGTCCTTGTGAATCTGAAACGTAGCACCCACTCCAATTGCTGTGAAGTAGTAACCTAAACTCCCCCAACGCCGATACGATCCATAAACTTCCAAGGCGTTTTGGTCAGATAGGAAGTGCTTATAGGACAATGCAAAGGGATATCCCAGACGAGCCCCAATTGCCGACTTGTAGTTCACTTGCCCATGTGCAGGCTCACTCAGCAGTGCAAATAGGCCAAGACAAAGAACAGTAAAGAACTTCTTCATGACGTCACATTTTTTGGTTAACAATCACAGTAACTGTTTAGGTACCCGCTGTTTTTGCGCTAAAATGGCCTTTTTGCCCCTGTTTTTGCAAAAATTTTCTCACGTAGCGCTGCTACGCATCGAAAATTTTCGCTTCAACAGGAACAAAAATGCCT
>JALVEF010000497.1 GCA_027031185.1 Saprospiraceae bacterium | reverse complement strand
GAGGGACGCATTCAAGCCCCATTCCCTACACAAAATATCCTTTCCTTTGGCATTGACTACAGCCTCATGCATGACCATTTGACTCTGAGTTTGAATGTACATGATCTACTCCACTTTAACCGCTCCTATGATTATACCACCTCCATCGAGACGTACGCCATTACGGAGCAATCGAGCCTCCGACTCGGTGGGTATGTCTTGCTGCATGCCAAGTATAGGTTATAGTAGAAATCGGTCCAATGCAAGGGGAAAATTCTATCTCTTTATCATCAAAAAAACCCGGGTTCTTCCTCCATTTCTTCATTCCAAATCCTCCAGGCGGCTTCTGCTTGTGCGACGAGCATCGGATATCCGTTAAGGGTTTGGGCTCCGAAATGGGATGCCTTTTTGAGAAACTCCGTCCGTGGAGGATTATAGACGAGGTCGTAGAAAAGATGACCGGATGTGACCCCTTCATAAGGTAAATCCGGATAGCTCTCCACATCGGGATAGGTCCCGAGCGGGGTACAGTTGACGACCAGTGGATGGGTCTTAATAATGGAATGAGTCAACTGCGAATAGGTAAAGTCCGCCCGCCCCGAATGACGAGAAACGGTATGAACGACCATGCCCAAGGATTGCAACCCGTAAATAATCGCTTTAGCCGCTCCCCCGGTTCCCAACACGAGCGCTTGCTCCGCCCTAAAGGCGCCCAAAGCGTGTACAAACCCTCCCGCATCGGTGTTGAATCCCTTCCATCTTCCATCGGGCATGATTTTTACAGTATTGACGGCACCAATCGAACGGGCTCTATCCGATATGGCATCCAAGTGTGGCAGAATAGCCGCTTTGTAAGGGATAGTTACATTAAATCCTGCCCAACCCAACAGGCCGATTTTCTGCCGAAGATCGGTGAGAGCATCCAACTCTAGAAGGGCATAGTCGTAGCTTTCCCACTCCGGTAGAACATCAAATTTATTCCTGAAATACTTTTGGGAAAACGAGTGCCGGAGGCGCTTTCCGATCAATCCAAATTTCTTTCCTTCCGGTCTTTGCATTTTTTATCGACTTAACCCTAATTCTTTACGCGAACGCTGTCTTGCACGGTGGTCGAGTTGCCTCCATTATCGTATGCGGTCACTTCGATGGTATAAACCCCGTTGGGGAACAAGGGTTTACCCGCGGCATCTTTTTTTCCGGTATTCCAGGCTAAATTTTTATCCTCCGGTGAAATTATTCCTTTATATCCGGGACGGGCGTTGGTGATGACATAATGGGAGAAAAACTTGTCATACGGCAATGGAGCCTCTTCGAGTAAGGTCCGCATTTTATAAACGGTAAGCGCCTTACGCCACTTGTCATCCGCATAGTCAAATTCCAATTTAGAAAAATCGAATGAAGGAGCGGAAAATACCTCCTTTCCGTCTTTCAATATCCGGTATGAAATGCTCTTGACCGCTAATCGGTCACCAAAATATCCACTTCCTTTTAATGATCCACGAGAGTAATCGGTCGCATCCCGCATACTGACTACGATATCGACATCTCCTGAAAGGGTAGGCATACTATCAGAGCTGAAATAGGTGTCAGTATTATTCCTAAAATAGTGAAAGGGGGTCGAAATAACCGGAGGCTTATGATCTTCCAATTCGAAATAATCATTGGGATAAATAT
>JALVEF010000496.1 GCA_027031185.1 Saprospiraceae bacterium | reverse complement strand
CGACGAAACCGCAGGCCGGATTTTCGATTTGTGGGTTTTCTGTGAAGTCATAGAAGCCGCGCCATTCGTCTTTGCCGGAAGCGCCGTCCATGATGAAGCGCCCGGATACGGAATCGGGGCGGATGGGGATTTTGCCGGAGCTCCATTTGGCAATGTTGCCGTCTGCATCGCCGTAGAGTACGTTGAGTCCGAGGATGTCGTTTTGGGCGGCGGTGGCCCGGGCTTGTTGTATGTTTGTAGCGTGGGCCATTAGTCTGGATGCTTGCAAGAATCGGGTGGGCATCATCAGTGCGGTCCACTGTACGGCGATGGGCGAACCATCGGATGCGTGCAAATCAGGTAGGATTGGTCCGTGTGGTGTGACACGCACGCGCAAGGTATCATAATAAAGGCCGTTGTCACCCTTGACGGGGATGACTTCGCGGATGATCTGCATGGGTTGCCAGTTGCCTTTGAACATGACCTGAGACGAGTCGTCGGGGTTGATGCGTTCGCGGTACAGGTCCATGTTGTCCATGGGGAAAATGGTGAGTCCCCAGGCGATGTGCCGGTTGTGTCCGATGATGCCGAAGGGGACGCCCGCGAGGAAATTGCCGTAGAAGCTGAAACCGGGATATTCCAGGTGAGCTTCGTACCAGACCGATGGCTGGGAAAATTTGATATGGGTATCATTGGCGAAGAGGACTTTGCCGGACTTAGACTTGGCCGGGGCCAGTACCCATCCGTTGCTGCCGTCCCAGACGGGCAGGCCCAGTTCTTCGGGGATTTGGTCTATGGGTTGGAATCCGATCAAAGGGGCCAATTCAATGGTATCTTCCGGGGTGGGCACGGTGCCGATGTTCCAATTTTGGAGGTATTCGGGACCCAGTTTGGAGCGGATGCGGGTCAGGATAGGTTCTTCGGTTAGGGATGCGGTAAATCCCAGAGTCATGTACATAATGGTGGAATAGATGTCGGCGGGTTCGAAATGGCGCTTGGGGATGTGGAGCATGCGAAACTCAATGGGTGTCTTGCCGTGGTCAATAAAATCATTGATGCCTTGTAGATAGGCGTTGGCTTCTTTGATAAAGGGGTCCTCGGGGTTTTGCCACCACTTTTGGGCGGTTTTTTCGGCGCGTTCGCGCAGGCGCAGGTTTAGAAACCGACGGTCGGATTTTAGGGCCGCGGGCCCTAAAATCTCGGCCAGGCGGCCGGATACGAGGCGGCGGATCATTTCCATTTGAAAGAGGCGCTCCTGGGCGTGGACGTAGCCGAGTGCGCGGTAGGCGTCTTCGGCGTTTTGGGCGTAGATGTGGGGGATGCCGTAGGTGTCAAAATAGACGTCGGTGGGAGCATGGAAGCCCAGTTCTATGTGGCCTTTATAGACGGGACCGGTGCGTTTCAGATAAAGCCAGAATCCGGCGAGTGCGAGAAATAGCAGAAGAAAAAGGCCAAGGAGAATTTTGAGGGCTGTTTTCATGGTTAGACGTTTTGTGGCGTACAAGATAGGGATTTATTGTGAGATGGTAACTGTTTAGGTACCCGCTGTTTTTGCGCTAAAATGGCCTTTTTGCCCCTGTTTTTGCCATGTAACTGTTTGAGCACCCCTTGTTTTTGCGCTAAAATGGCCTTTTCGCGCCTGTCTTTGGTAAAATTTTCTCATGTAGCGGTGCTACACA
>JALVEF010000495.1 GCA_027031185.1 Saprospiraceae bacterium | reverse complement strand
AAGCCCCGCACTTACTTGCTTTGCCGGATTTAGGCTTTGGTCCTTCCGCATTGGCTTTTTGCAAAATGAGTGCTATATCATTCCGCTTTGACGGGCAAGTAAGTGCGGGACAAGTAAAGCTTCCCTATCCCAAAGGGGATAAACATACATTGCCGTCGTCTTCATCCGACAAAATGAAACCAAAATGCCTGCAAGGCATTGCAAAATATCGCTTACCTTACCGGCAGG
Source organism: Saprospiraceae bacterium (assembly GCA_027031185.1). GTDB lineage: Bacteria > Bacteroidota > Bacteroidia > Chitinophagales > Saprospiraceae > HyVt-613. Next base: position 6,715 of record JALVEF010000495.1, on the reverse strand, counting down.
CGGCATTATTCGCAATGCGTTGAGATTACCGCCATTTTCCCCTTATCCAGGGGCCACAAAAAAAGCCGATGCATGCGCATCGGCTTAAACTTTCTGCAGAGAATCCATCGCATCAGACGATTTTCATCTTCTTAAACCCGTCCAACACTTTGGAGACCGCTTCCGCCGAGCGATGCAGCAATTTCAATTCAGACTTGTTGAGTTTCAATTCAATAACCTTTTCCACCCCATTGCGTCCCAGGATAGCCGGCGCTCCCAGGTACATACGCTTCAGGCCGTACTGGCGATTGATTTGCACGCAGCAGGGAAAGATGCGGCGCTCATCCCGCAAAATGGCAGTCACCATCTGAGCGGCGGCTGCCCCCGGCGCATACCAGGCCGACGTACCCATCAAGCCGACGAGTTCTCCCCCGCCCTTCTTGGTCCGTTCCACGATGGCATTGAGCTTTTTGCGGTCAATAAGGTCCGTCACCGGAATACCGGCCACTGTGGTAAAGCGCGGCAGAGGCACCATCGTATCCCCGTGACCTCCCATCAACACCGCCTGGATATCCTTGGGCGACACTTTCAGGGCTTCCGCCAGGAAGGCCCGGTAGCGCGCCGTATCCAGGATGCCCGCCATACCAAATACTTGCGATGCCGGCAGACCCGATGCCTTCCAGGCCGCATAAGTCATCACATCCAGCGGATTGGACACCACGATGAGGATCGGATTCTCGGAATACTTCATAATGGACTGTGTCACCGACACCACGATTTTGGCGTTGGTTGAGATCAAGTCATCGCGCGACATGCCGGGCTTGCGCGGAATACCTGCCGTGATCACGACTACGTCCGAGTTGGCCGTCTTCTTATAATCATCCGTCCCAATCGTACGCGTACTAAAATACTCAATAGGCGCCTGCTCCCAAATATCCAGCGCCTTCCCCTTGGCCATCTTGCCGCGGATATCCAGAAGAACAATTTCCGTGGCGACATCATAGCGTGCTAGTACATTGGCGACCGTGGCACCAACATTACCAGCGCCGACAACTGTTACTTTGCTCATCTCTTGTTTGGTTTTATTTGCGTAACTATTTAGGTGCTCCGGTTCTTAGTACAAAAACAGCGGCTACCTAAATATGGCAGGCGTTTACTCCCCCCCCGGCAAAGGTAATAACCATCCCGGAAAAAATTTCACTCACCGGCTCAAAATCGGGGCTGAAGCCCCTTTTTGTTTTGATGCCTTTGTCCCGTCAGCTAAAGCTGACGGCAATCCAATCCAAGCCCAAGCAAACCAAAGCAAGTAAGCGAGTGCAGAACAAATAAAGCGCCCCTTTCCCCGAAGGGGAGAAACAAACTTAGCTTTGCCGGCGGCTTTGGCCGACAAAATGAAATCAAAATGTCTGCTATCATTGCCGTCGGCTTCAGCCCGGAGTGGGTAAAAAAGACATTCCCCTTTGCCGTCGGCTTCAGCCGACGGGGAGAGAGCGCAAAAAAAAATTTGGGGCTTTAGCCCCCCCTTCCCGGGCCCATTTTCGGGGCTGAAGCCCCTTTTTGTTTTGCTTATTTCTTACCGTCAGCTAAAGCTGACGGTAAAGCAAAGCATTGCAAGTAAGGCATCCACATCCCCGAAGGGGATGAACAACCATTGCCGCCGGCTGGGCCGGCGGTTCCGGAAAAGGAAGGTCAACAACTCCGAAGGAGTTGAATGATTATTGGTAACTGTTTAGGTACCCCTTGTTTTTGTGTTAAAAACAGGAGCACTTAACAGTTACCTTTTCTCTATAACATCATCCCGATACACTACCGTGTGGGGCTTTCGTTTGATCCAAGTCGCGATGATTCGCATTGCATCCGGATCCGGACCGGCCGGTTGGAGATGATGCCGCACCTCCTCGAGCCGGCTGACCGGCGGTGAGTCGGTTTTGGAAAAATAGCCATAGCCAAAAAGGCGGCCCTGTTCGAACAGAACCACTACTTGTTCATCCTCGTGCCGGCCATGATCCACAATCAGGAACATCCCTTCCAGATAGCGCAGGAGATAGGTCTCCGCTTCCCGGGCGCGCAGGTTGTACCCGGAGGCACTTTCTTTGCCGATGCAGGCGCCGCCACACGTCTTGAGATGATAGTGGAAACAGGGGCGGCTCACCCGATCCAGACCAGTCAGGCACAGGCAGAGCGAGAAGCGATCCACCACCTTGGCCAGGTGGTTTCGGGCATTGATCGCCTTGGGATATTGGCCCAGGAGGCGCATACCGCGCTTCTTCACTTCGCGGGCCGACAGCCGACCGTAGTCAAAACACAAATAGCCGTCCGCATCCATATAAGACCATACTGCAAACGGCATACTCCGCCGCCGCAAGACGCGATTGAGTTTGGGTTTCAGCCGCTTGATCTCGGCCGATTCCCTAAGCAGGGCCAATAGCTCACTCCCCGTTATTTCCCACGTGATTTTGGCGACATTTTCGAAAATCAATTCACCTTTCGTCGTGCGGTCGGCAAAGTGCTGCATCAGCCGCTTGCGGATATTGAGTGCCTTCCCCACGTATAAGACGGCGTCTTGGGCATCGTACATATAGTACACACCCGTCTCCTCCGGTACCGTATGCAAAAAGTCAAGGTCAATACCACGGGGCAGGCGCGACGGCAGTACGCCCCCATTGATGAGCAATTCCGCCGCAGCCACACCGGGCGGGGTGGCTAAGGCTCGCCGGAGCAATTCGGTCGTGGCCAGGGCGTCGGCCAGCGCCCGGTGCCGGTGCGTCACCTTTATGCCGAAATGCTGTATCAAAGTGCCCAGACTGTACGACGGCAGTCCCGGAAACATTTTGCGCGACAGCCGCACCGTACACAACTGCTTTCGCGTAAACGTATAGCCCAGCTGCGCAAACTCCCTGCGCAAAAAGCCATAGTCAAATCGCGCGCTGTGCGCGACAAAGATGGCATCCCGTGTCAGCTTCACGATGCGGTCAGCCACCTCATAAAACTTGGGGGCCGTCCGTACCATCTCATTCGTAATGCCCGTCAAGCGCGTGATCGGCGGCGGAATTTGACACTCCGGATTGATGAGCGTATCAAAGCTTTCCACTATCTTTTCACCGTCAAACAAGACCACGGCGATTTCCGTTATCTTGGCGTTGCGCACCGACTTACCCGTCGTCTCTACATCCACTATGGCATACATCCGCGACATGGCGACAAAGTTAAACACCAACCAAATCAAAAACAAAAAATGACAGGGCTAAAACTGTTTGTTTTTACACTTCTTTGGATGCTCTCCTGCCACAACCGCCCCGCCGCGCCCGCGCCGGTGCAGGCACAGACGCCGGCGCTCCAATGTGGAGCAGAACGGACAGAGCTATACTTCCCCCTGCTAAAGGCCAAGCGCATCGGCATCATCGCCAACCAATCGAGCCGATTAGGCTCGAAACATTTATTAGACACTCTACTCGCCGCCGGCATGGATGTGCGGCGCATCTTTTCCCCCGAGCACGGCTTTCGCGGCACTGCCGATGCCGGCGCCAAAATCGAAGACGGACGTGACCCGCGCACCGGCCTGCCCGTCATCTCGCTGTATGGCAAGAATCGCAAGCCCACGCCCGACCAACTCCACGACCTGGACGTTATGATCTTCGATATTCAGGACGTCGGCGCGCGGTTTTATACCTACATCTCGACCCTGCATTACGTGATGGAAGCCTGCGCCGAGCAACACATCCCCCTCATCATCCTGGACAGACCCAACCCCAACGGCCACTATGTGGACGGCCCTGTCCTGGACACCGCTTTCCGCTCCTTTGTCGGCATGCACCCCGTCCCCATCGTCCACGGCATGACCATCGGCGAATACGGCCGCATGATCAATGGGGAAGGATGGCTCAAAAACGGCATCCGCGCCGACCTGACCGTCATCCCCTGCGCAGGATACAATCACCAGACCCGCTACGTCCTGCCCATCAAGCCTTCGCCCAATCTCCCCAATGAGCGTTCCATCCTGCTCTACCCATCGCTCTGCCTATTCGAAGGCACCTGCATCAGCGTGGGCCGCGGGACCAACAGTCAATTCCAGGTCATCGGACATCCCGACTGGCCTCAAGGCGACACCGTCTTCACACCCGTCCCCAATCCGGGAGCCCGCCATCCCAAATTAGAAGGCCAAACCTGTCGCGGTATCAGCTTCCGCCGGCTCACGCCCGACTCGTTGCGAAGTCGCCCCGGCCTGCACATCGAGTGGCTCGTCCGCGCTTACCGCCAATTCCCGGACAAGGCGCACTTCTTCCTGAAAACCAACCACTTCGACCGGCTGGCAGGCACAGACCAACTACGCAAGCAAATCATCGAAGGCAAGTCGGCACAAGAAATAAAAGACTCCTGGCAGCCCGCATTACAACGCTTCCGCGCTACCCGCCAACAATACCTTCTCTATCACCCATGAAACGCATCCGGTCACACTTGCTGACGCCCCGTACCACGGCCATAGTGTATGCGGCTATCGTCCTGTTTACAAGCCTGCAACAATACTTCCTGGGGCCACACATCTATGCCTGGATACCGGACCGGACATACACCTCCTACAACAACTACGTCATCTACAAGCAGTCTTTTTACCACCTGCTTCACGCAACCAACTTGTACACCTATTATCTCGACGAATACTGGGACTTGTTCAAGTACAGCCCTACGTTTGCCCTCCTGTTTGGCCTGTGGGCCTGGCTGCCCGACTGGGCCGGCATCATCCTGTGGAACGGACTCAACGCGGCCGTCCTTTGGACAGCGATATGGCATTTGCCCCGGATCGCGCCACACGCCAAAGCGGCTATTTTATACTTCGTGGCGGGCGAATTGGTACTGGCGCTCCAGCATACCCAAGCCAATGCCCTGATGGCCGGTTTGATGATTTGGACGGTGATATGTTGGGAGAAAGATTGCGCCGCCCGTGGCGGCGCGATGTTGGCCGCGTCAGTCTTCATCAAGCTGTTCGGGCTGGTGGTGGGTCTGGTGGGACTATGTTATGACGACAGATGGCGACGAGCCGCTTGGTTTGTCTTTTGGGCGGTTATATTGCTGCTACTGCCCCTGCCTGTGACGGGCGGGCACGGCCTGGTGTGGCAATATACCAACTGGCGACATCTGCTCGCTACCGACTTCGGGCAGTCCACCGGCACTTCCCTGGCAGGCATACTGGAATCCTGGGCCCACTGGCGTCCGCCCAAGACAGGAATCGTTGTGACAGGGGCTTTGGCACTGGCAGCGCCGTTGGTTCAGTGGGCACGGCGCAAAGAATACGGCTTCCGTCTGCTCCTGCTGGCCTCAATACTGATTTGGGTGGTCATCTTCAATCACAAGGCCGAATCCCCGACTTACATCATCGCCATGGCCGGCATTGGGATTTGGTACTTTGCACGTGAGATCAAATGGTGGGACACAATATTGGCCGTCGTGGCATTTGCGGGCATATCGCTCTCCATGTCCGACCTGGTGCCGCCCGGCATCAGGTCGGACATCGTACTGACCTATTCCATCAAAGCCGTGCCCGCCGTGCTGGTGTGGTTCAAGCTCGTTTTTTGGGACTTGTGGCATCCCGTCCGGTTGCGGACGTAAGTCAGTTTTCGCCGTTTGCCTCATTGATGACGCGCACCAGCGTCTTTGCCGACTGCATGCCCACTTGCATCCATTTCTTTTTCCCGTTTTTAAACAGCATCAGGGTCGGGACGGACATAATCTTGAATTTGCGTGCCACAGCCGGATTGTGGTCCACATCAATTTTGATGATATGTGCGCTATCGCCCACTTGGCGCGCTACATCCTGCAAAATAGGCACCATCGCCTTACACGGGCCACACCATTCCGCCGAAAATTCTACCAGCGTCGGTTTGCTCCGGTTGATCAAATCCTTGAACGACGTCTTCTTTTTCATGACTTTCTATTTGTTCGATTTTTCATGTCAAAGTTGGGGCCAAAGTTCTGTCACGTTCCGTGAAGACTGTCACAGAAGGGACGGTCCACGGTCCAAGGTCCAGGGTAAACGGGTTCAACGCTTGATTCGACAGCCTCATCACAAGTCGCGTTGATAGGATTGGGACGGTTTAGCGGTGTAGTTTAAACGATCCACGGCCCGCGGTTAAGGTTCAACGGGGTACACATCCAAAGGATGTGTGCGGGATGGGCAGAAAGGCATAAAAAAGCGGGGTTTTAGCCCCAATTTCCCGGCTCATCTTCGGGGCAAGTAGGGTCCAACCTCTTCGTGCTTTGCCTCAATTGTCCGGTGGCAGGATGTAATGAAATGAAGGACAATATTGCCTTTATAGGCAAGATATAACAAAATCTTTACTCTCGCCTTCAGCCGACAAACAAAGCAGAAAAGGAGCATTTTTCTTGCCGGCGGCTGAAGCCGCCGGACAAAAAGCACAATAAATTAGGGGCTTTAGCCCTAAATTCCTGCCATTCATGGGGGTGAAGCCCCTGTTAGTTTTGCTCTTTCTATCCGTCAGCTAAAGCTGACGGATAGGCTATGCAAAGAAAGCAAGACAAAGCAAGGAAAGACAAAACAATGCAAAGGACAAGATGCACCAGTCAATTTCAACGGCGCAGCCAATTTCAACCGCGTCAGCGGTTCAACCGCGAAGCGATTCAACCATTTTCCATTTTTAAATTCTAATTGCTTTGAATTTTCCCGGATCAAACTCATGCATGATTTCATATACCGCCTGCACGATATCTTCCACATTGGGCT
>JALVEF010000494.1 GCA_027031185.1 Saprospiraceae bacterium | reverse complement strand
AAAGACGTCCGCCTGGCTGTCTTTATCACCCAACAGCCCAATATCGTCAAACTCTCTTTCCGCTCCAAGGGTGCGTTCTCCGTGCAAGAGATTGCCTCCAAGTATTTCAATGGCGGTGGCCACCGCAATGCCGCCGGCGGCTATATGCATGCCTCGCTCAAAGCCGTTCTTGACAAGGTACGCTCCATCTTGCCCGAATACCAAAAACAACTCAACGACGACAGCCTCTTTCCCCAATGATGGTATGGGGCGAAAAAAAAGCCGCTTCTTGCAACAAATTATGCAAAATAACTGTAATTTTGCGGTGAAAATTAAGGAAGAACAAATGAAGGAGAAGGGCTCCTTTCGGAAGTGCAAGCGGCATTTCCACTTTTGACTTGAAGATGAAAATCCGAAAAGATTACCGGCTACTCCGTTTTTGTGTTTTCCTTGCCCTGAATGGCAGCATCCTTTGACGCCATGTTTATGCTCAGTTTACATCCCCTGGGGGGGGATGTGTGGTTTTGATTGCATGCTATGGTTCGTGCTGCTCATTTTGTGACTGTTTAGCTGCTCCTGTGTTTTTAGGTTTTAGCACAAAAACAGCGGATACTAAACAGTTGTCTCTTTTTTTGAATCGTAGCAGTGCATTCGGCTACCGTTCATTCACTGCAACAATGTAGCTATTTAGGTACGCCTCTTTGCTGCTATGGGGCACCTAAACAGGTACGCAAAAATTAAGCTATAATGGGTCAACAAAAACCTATCACCGTCTCATTCAATCTGCCCGATGGCAGGGAAGTCATTATCGAAACCGGCAAACTGGCCACACAAGCTGACGGCTCGGTCGTCGTTCGCATTGGCAAGACCATGCTGTTTGCCTCTGCTGTCTCGGCCAAGGAAGCCAAGCCCGGGCAGTCTTTTTTCCCCTTATCGGTTGACTATCAAGAAAAGTTTGCCGCCGCCGGGCGTATCCCTGGCAACTTCTTCCGGCGCGAAGCGCGCTTGAGCGAAGACGAGATCCTTACCTCCCGTCTGGTGGACAGGGCCATCCGGCCTTATTTCCCCGAAGGCTATCTCAATGAGACGCAGATCATCATCAACCTGATCTCCGGCGATCCGGAGACCATGCCCAATGCTTTTGCCGCTTTGGCCGCATCTGCCGCACTTGCCGTTTCCGATATCCCCATTACGGAAATTATTTCCGAAGTCCAGGTTGCCAAAGTCAACGGCCAGTGGATCATCAACCCCACGCGTTCCCAACTGAAGGATGCCACCATTGATCTCATCGTCGGTGCCACCATGGACAACCCCTGTATGGTCGAAGGCGAAGCCAACGAATGCACTGAAGAAGACCTCGTCGAAGGTATCAAAATTGCGCACGAAGCCATCAAGGTGCAGATCGAAGCCCAAAAGGAACTGGCCCGCAAGGTCGGTGACAAGGCCATCAAGCGCCCCGTGGACCCTATCCCCGAAGATCCACAGATCAAGGCCTTTGTCGAAGCCGAAGTCGCCGGGCCGATCCGCCAGCTCGCCCTGACGCCCACCGGCAAAAAAGAACGCTACCAGCGTCTCGATGAAATCAAGCAGGCCCTTGTCGAAAAGTTTGAAGCCCAACACGACGAGGAATTTGTCGAAGAGCATCTCCCCATGGTGGAGTATTACTACGATAAGACCAAAAAGGCGGTCATCCGCGACGTCATTCTCAACCACCGTACCCGGCTGGACGGGCGCGCCATGGATGAAGTGCGCCCCATCTGGTGTGAGATTGACTACTTGCCATCTGCTCACGGCTCCGCCATCTTCAATAGAGGAGAGACCCAGGCCCTCGTCTCTTTGACCCTCGGCACCAAGCGCGACGAGCAGATGATTGACAATGCCCTGGACTTCCACATGCGGGACTTCATCCTTCATTACAACTTCCCGCCGTACAGCGTCGGTGAAGTGAGACCGATGCGCGGCCCGGGCCGGCGAGAAATCGGCCATGCCAATTTGGCCGGCCGATCCCTGAGAAAAGTCATGCCCGAAAACTTCCCCTATACCACGCGCATCGTTTCGGACATTATGGAGTCCAACGGCTCCTCCTCTATGGCCACCGTCTGTGGCGGTTCGCTGGCCTTGCTGGCCGGCGGGGTACCCGTCAAAGCTCCTGTATCCGGTATCGCGATGGGCTTGATTGCCGAGGGTGACAAAACAGTCGTCCTGACCGACATCTTGGGGGATGAAGACCATCTGGGTGATATGGACTTTAAGGTGACCGGTACCGCCAATGGCATCACCGCCTGCCAGATGGACATCAAAATCGAAGGCCTGTCCTATGAATTGCTTGCCGAAGCGCTCCAACAGGCCAAAAAGGGCCGGCTGCACATCCTCAATGAAATGAACAAGGTCATTGACAAGCCCAGACCCGAAATCAGCCCGCTGGCTCCGCGCGTACTCGAAATGCGTATTGACAAGAGCTTTATCGGGCCCGTCATCGGCCCGGGCGGCAAGGTCATCCAGGAAATCCAGGCAGAATCCGGGGCCACCATCTCTATCGAAGAAGATGACACACATGGCATCGTCACCATTTATGCACCTGATGAGGCCTCTCTCCAGGCTGCCAAGGCGCGTATTGACAAGATCGCCTTTGTCCCGCAAATCGGTGAAGTCTATGACTCCGTCGTTGCTACCGTCATGCCTTATGGTGTCTTTGTGGACTTCATGGGTACCAGCGGCCTAGTCCATATCTCCGAAATCTCCAACAAGCGCATTGACAGGATCGAAGACGTCCTCAAAGTGGGTGACAAGCTCCGCATCAAAATCATCGGGCGTGACGAGCGTACCGGCAAGCTCCGCCTCTCCCGCAAGGCCTTGTTGGAAGACAACAACAATGGCAACAGAAACAAGAACAAGCCGAGTCGCAATAACTAAGCAAGTCGTAACTGTTTAGGTACCCGCTGTTTTTGCGCTAAAATGGCCTTTTTGCCCCTGTTTTTGCAAAAATTTTCTCACGTAGCGCTGCTACGCATCGAAAATTTTACCTTCGACATCCACGAAAATGCCTATTTTATCCCAAAAAACAGGAGCACTCAAACAGTTACTAAATTTTCTCACGTAGCGCTGCTACGCATCAATAATTTTCGCTTCAACAGGAACAAAAATGCCTATTTTATCCCTAAAAACAGGAGCACCTAAACAGTTACAGCAAGTCATTCCCTACCAGCTACCAAATCTGCACCGGTGTCCGACCGGTGCAGGTTTTTTTCGACGCTGCATTTTGGAATGAATTTTGCCCCTGTTTAGCGCCGCATAACACGGCTTCCCCGCACCATCGTGCGATGCCCTCCCTCAAATTTTCCCCTTTTCATTAAACCTCTTACTATCCGGTTTTGTATATATGTTGAAAGAGCCGGTATTTGGCCCCTGTCTTAGGAGGAATAGCTTGCGGCCAGGTAGGGACGTCTCGTGCGTCAACGTAAATTTTGTGTTAATTCAGACGTTTTGTAGCAACTTTTTGCGCCTTCAAAGCGTCTTTATTCGGAGGCACTGCCTTTTTGCGGGTGTGCCCATCTGCCGGCCGGCAGGTCCGTAACCACAAAGCGAAAACAATGTAAACAAACTCAAACCTGAGAATATGCGCCAATTAAAAATTACGAACAAAATCACCAACCGCGAAAGCGTCTCGCTCGACAAGTATCTGACCGACATCAGCAGAATTGATCTGCTCACGCCGGAAGAAGAAGCCGAGTTGGCGCGCCGCATCCGTCAAGGTGACAATGAAGCGCTCGAAAAGCTCACCGAAGCCAATCTCCGCTTCGTGGTCTCCGTCGCCAAACAGTACCAAAATCAGGGCTTGGCCCTCAGCGATCTCATCAACGAAGGCAACATGGGCCTGATCAAGGCCGCCAAGCGCTTTGACGAAACCAAAGGCTTTAAGTTCATCTCTTATGCCGTCTGGTGGATTCGTCAATCTATCTTGCAAGCCATCGTGGATCAATCCCGCCTGGTGAGAATTCCGCTCAACAAGGGTGGATCTTACAACAAGCTCAACGAGGCCTATACCTCCTTTGTGCAGGAGTTTGAGCGGGAGCCTACACACGAAGAGTTGGCCGACTTGATGAATCTTTCCGTCAAGGACGTCAAAAACATGCTGCGCGGTTCTGCCCGCCATGTCTCTTTTGATGCGCCTATCGGAAACTCCGATGACAGCGATTCCACCATGCTCGATGTCTTTGTCGCCAAAGACCAAAGCACGCTGCCCGATTCCAAGCTCATTGAGCAATCACTCAAAGAAGAAGTGGCAGAAGGTCTGGCGCGTCTGTCTTCGCGCGAGGTGGATGTCATCACCGCCTACTACGGCCTTGGCGGCGAAAAAGCGCTCACCTTGGAAGAAATTGGCGAAAAGTACGGCTTGACACGCGAGCGCGTCCGCCAAATCAAAGAGCGTGCCTTGCGCCGCCTGCGAAAGTCCGTCAACCGGAACGCCATGAAGTCTTACTTGTAGGCCTCTGTGGCCGCCACGAGTCTTTGGGGGCTGCCTGAAAGTAGGAGTCGTTTAAAAATGCCTTGTAGAAAAACCGGGCTTGCCGGACTTTCACTGTCCGGCAAGCCCGCACTTTTTATCCCTCATCGCCATAATTCGTCGGACGAAGCAAACGATTCCACGCGCTACCCCGCGAGCGCACTTCAACACGACTTGTGCTGAGTGGAGTCAAAGCAAGCTATTCAACAGCGCCTAAGACGCTAAAGCCCCACTTGTTTTTTGGCTCTTTTTGTCCGTCGGCTTCAGCCGACGGGGAGAGAAGCAAAAAAAATACAGGGGCTTTAGCCCCGCCCCCGGCCCCATTTTCGGGGCTGACGCCCCTTTTTGTTTTGATGTCGATCTATCCCCGAAGGGGATAAACAAACATTGCCGTCGGCGCAGCCGGCGGCATCGGAAAAAGAAGGAAAACAACTCCGAAGGAGTTGAACCCTTTCAGGGTTCTATTTCCTTATGAATCTTTTGCCCCGCATTTCATGCGGAGCAAGTAAGATTCAACCACTTCGTGGTTGCTATAATTGCCTTCTGTCGGGATGGCAAAGCAAGGCAAAGCAAAGCAAAGCAAGTCCCGCACTTACTTGCTTTGCCTGGTTTTGGCTTTGCCCCTTCCCGCTTATGCTTTTTGCAAAATGAGTGCTATATCATTCCGCTTTGAAGGGCAAGTAAGTGCGGGACAAGTAAAGCGCCCCTATCCCCGAAGGGGATAAACAAACATTGCCGTCGGCTTCAGCCGACGGGGAGAGAAGCAAAAAAATACTGGGGCTTTAGCCCACTTCCGGGCCCATTTTCGGGGCTGAAGCCCCTTTTTTTTGATGTCTTTGTCCGGCAAAGCAAAGCAAGTAAGTGCGGGGCAATTTCAACAGCGAAGCGTTCCACTCAATACCGGTATTTTCGCTATCTTTGAGCGTCATCCGGCTGCCATGGGTCCTATTATCTTCATTATCGTCCTGCTTATCCTTGCCAATACGGGGGTATTGGGTTCCCGCGTCACCCTGGCCGGCTTCTCCAATTTCAATCCCGGCAAGGCACGCGTCCAGGCGGACTTCCGCAAACTCCAACGGGCGCTAAGACAAAAAAGGGACCAGTTGGTCCCGTGGAGCGACGAAGAACGGAGCCTGCTGTCACTTCGCTTTCGCGACTATAAGGAGTACAAAGGATCTGTCAAGCGCGCCGGCGGTACGATCGAATCCATCTACCACGAACCACTCGTCCACTTCGCTTACAAGCGCTACATCAGCAAACGCGAAAACGCCATCATGGTCGTCCTGACATCCCACTACGAGTATCTCTACCGCATCAAAAACGGACGCGTGGAAGTGGCTTGCAATGGCACCTATCTGGCCGGTATCACCAACAACAAATTGATCGGCGAAGGAGACCGTGTGCTGGCTTATATCGAACCCATAAGCCGGGCCGATTATGCCCCCATCTACGTGCGTGGACGCGAGGTGGGCACCATTGGCAATAGACACTACGTGCGCAAGGTCAATCCCCGTGCCTTCGAACTCCTTTCGGAAATGTCACCCGAAGACGAAAAGTACTTGCTCGCGCTGGCGTTTTATTACATCATCCGCAACCAGTTCCAAAAAATTTGAAATTGGCCCGGACGCGTCCGATTCTTCTCGTGGACAATTATGATTCCTTTACCCACAACCTGGCCCGCTATATCAGGGAAATAAGCGCCGGCCCGGTCCATATCGTCCCCAATGACCGGCTGGACTTTCGTACCATTGACGCCTACGAGACCATTGTCCTGTCGCCCGGGCCCGGCCTGCCGGCACAGGCTGGCCAAATGCCGGAGCTGCTGCGCCGTTTTGTGCACACAAAAAAGATTCTGGGTGTCTGTCTCGGGCACCAGGCCGTCGCCGAGGTTTTTGGTGCGAAGCTCTGTCGCCTGTCTCGTGTTTTTCATGGGATAGGCACGCCCATGCAGGTCGTGCACCCGGATGAACTGTTTAGGGACTTGCCCGGAACGTTGACGGTTGGCCGCTATCATTCCTGGGTCGTTGCTCCCGGCTCCCTGCCGGAAGTGCTTCGGATCACGGCGGTGGACGACAACGGCCACATTATGGCGCTGGCACACCGGGACCTGCCGGTTCGGTCCGTGCAGTTTCACCCGGAGTCGGTCCTGACGCCGCAGGGGCGCGTCATCATTCGGAATTTTTTAGAAAAGGTGCCGGCGCGAGCCGGCAAAGGGCGCGAATAGGTTCACTCCGGACACGACTCTCTGCCCGCGGATGCAGGTTTAGTCTTGTCCCTTGGGGCCGAAGGCCAGGTCGCCGGCATCGCCCAGGCCGGGCACGATATAAGACTTGGCCGTCAGTTCTTCGTCCACGGCTGCAGTCCAAATGCGTACATCCGGATACTCGCGGCGCAGGTATTCAATGCCATAGGTGGAAGCAATAATCGTGGCAAAATGAATGGACCGTGGCGTGCCGTTTTGCCGGAGCAGTTCAAGGG
>JALVEF010000493.1 GCA_027031185.1 Saprospiraceae bacterium | reverse complement strand
ATGCCCATGGTACAGGGACGCAACAGAACGACACTTCTGAAACTGCCGCAATCCGGCAGGTCTTTGGCGATCACGCTGACAAGCTGCTGGTCTCATCCACCAAATCCATGCATGGCCATGCGCTCGGAGCGGCAGGAGCCATCGAACTTGTCGCCACCGTCTGCTCGCTTCAGGAAGGGCTGATTCCTCCGACCGCCAATTTCACCGCCCCCGGCGAGGCTTGTGATCTCAATTATGTTCCTGAAACAGCGCAAGTCCTTGAATACAAACACGCACTGAGCAACTCTTTTGCCTTTGGAGGACTCAATGCGGTACTGGTGGTCAGCCAGAGTTCCTAAACATCATGCTGGTTTGCGGAACAGATAATGGCCATTGCCAAAAAATGTGCCTCCTTCCGGAAGAAAACATGCTTTGCATAGAATAAAATAATCATTCCAATAATTTATTTTTTCATAATCCAGCTGTTCTGAAATCAGGGCAATATTTTTCCAAAAACGACGATGCCATTCATTCAATGTCCGCCAGTAATTTGTACCATTGAGGAACCAGCTTCCCTCTAACTCAAGGTGCCCATTGTTTTGGATAATTGTTTTGTATGGCCAAATTCTACCGCCAGGAAAATAGTTTCCAATTAATGTCTTGTTGGAGCTAAGGAACTGAGGTATGGGAAACTTTGAAACAATAAAATGATGGAATGCTTTTCCGTTTGGCTTAAGATATTCAAATACTTTTTGATTGAATTTGTTCATATTTCTAACATGTTCTAGCAACCCTATAGAAACTATCAAATCAAAAGATTCAGTCTCTAGATCATTTGTGTCAATTGAGTTAAAATCGTTTTTCATTAAAGTAAATTTTTTTGGTGATAAGATGCATTGTGGGTTGTCTAGACACTCCCTCAAATGTGTCGCTTGTACACTACTCGGCGTGACCCCTGTTACTTGAATATCAGGATAGTGCTCAAATAGATACCGCTCAAAAGAACCAAACCCACAACCAATATTCAGTATTTTTTCATCCCCTTGAATCCCGATACGATCACAAATTAGCTGAAATTTCTTTGTCTGCGCATCTTCCAACGAAAGAGCAGTATTCATCACCTCATGCTTGTCATTTCCAAAGTAAGCCATAGAGTATGCACGGTAGCTTGAATCAAGAAAGCTGTTGAAAAACTCGATTCGCTCATCGTAATGGGTTTCGATCAATTCTTCAGTTTCTTCCCACATAGGCCCCAACGAGGCAGAGATTCCCAATTCTGTCAAGCTGATCGGTTTGTTTGCGGCAGCTTGGTATTCACGCTCCAAAAATCGCGCCACATGCTCTTCCTTACGCAACGCTTCTTCAGACCCCCATGCAGGAATATTCAAGGCTTCAAGTTCGCTCATGCATCTATCCGGTTAGAAGCAATATTATGGATTATAGTAGAAAAGGAAGAGGGTTGACGCCGGATGCCTATGCCCCTTGCACAGGGTCAAGAATATCAGACTCAACCGACTGCCTATTGCCATCAATTGAAACAGGATGCGTCTCAGTGCAGCTCGCACAGGTCCGGTATTTGTCAAGTATCTTGACAAACATCGGAGGGGTCAGCTAGCGGCCAGATCCCGCAGCACGTACTGCAAAATCCCCCCGTGACGGTAGTACTCCCACTCGTTGGGGGTGTCGATGCGCACCCGGGCGTT
>JALVEF010000492.1 GCA_027031185.1 Saprospiraceae bacterium | reverse complement strand
ATCCTTTATTAAATTGACCACAACTCCCTTATATCCACACCCCGGTTACGTATATATCACCTATGTGCAGCGTGAAAGACCGCACTATGGTTTAGACTATCCAGAGGGCTTTTGATCAGTTTGTTGTTTATGCCCAGCAGGTGCGTATAGATTTCGGTCGTTTTGGAGGACTGATGCCCCAAGAGCGCCTGGATGTAGCGTAAATTAACGCCCTGCTGCAACAGATGCGTGGCGAAGCTATGGCGCAATGTATGCACTGTAGCCCAGGGATTGATACCGGAGTCCTTGACAGCTTTGCGGAAAACTTTTTGGACGCTTGTCGCGCTGTATTTTCCTCCGGACTGGCCTTCAAACAACCAATAAGATGGGCGATATTCCCGGTAGTAGGTCCGGAGCACCTGCAAATGTACCGGAGAAAGCACCGTAAGCCTGTCTTTCTTACCCTTTCCCGCCTTGACAAAGATATAACCATCCTTACTTCTGACATCTTCAATCCGTAAATTAAGCACTTCGCTAAGACGCAGTCCGGCACT
Organism: Saprospiraceae bacterium; assembly: GCA_027031185.1. GTDB lineage: Bacteria > Bacteroidota > Bacteroidia > Chitinophagales > Saprospiraceae > HyVt-613. The sequence goes on along the minus strand of JALVEF010000492.1, from coordinate 1,151 downwards.
GTAAAGCGTGCTCAAAATGGCACGGTGCTTACAGTTTTTAACAGACATCAGAAGTCTTTCGATCTCTTCCGTACTGAGCACGTTGGGCAAAGACCGATTGCCTTTGGGACGTTGAATATCGTAATGTATTTTGGGGCGGCCCAAAACAGATTCGTAGTAAAACTTAATGGCATTGATAATCAAATTTTGCTTTTGATTGGATATATTGTATTTCCTTTTGAGCATGTGGAGATAGGCCTCAATGTCTTCCTTATTCTGAGATGAGACATCTTGCTCTTGAAAATATCCGAGAAACGGTATAATCGCCCCTTTATAAGCCTTGTAGGTGTGTGGGCTGTACCCCTTCAAAATAAGCTTTTGCTCTATTTGCTCAAGTATCCCGCGTGATGCATCATTCAAGACGATTTTTGGCATAGTAGCCGGGCCTTTTAAGTCCTCGATCACATAGTTATCGCCAAAAATACGCTTGATTCGAGCAAGATTTTCGGAAGTGTTTACGATGCTCCACAGCTTTTGATGCGGATGATAGAACGTAGTATTCAATCGCTTAAAAGCTTCACGCCATTGTTTCGCGCGGTAAGGAATATGTACCTTTATTCGCTTGGCATTCTTTGGGGCCCGGTAAATGACCGCTTTCAATTCCCGATTATTTTCCGCTTGTAATGATGTCATAAGCGAGGATTTGAATACAAAAATCCAGCTAAAACAGGATAGCATAACAATTTTATCGTAGAATTATACGTTTAATTCGACGAGAATCTCATCCCCGAAACTACCCCGCATGAAAAAAAAATGCCTTAACTGTAACAAAGAATTTATCGTCACTTGGCAGCCCGACTATATGCATCTCCCGGGCATCTTATGATTATCACCTGCTCCACTCCCGGCACGGCTCCGCCGTCGTTGAGTCGCAGCGCTACCCACCGTGGAAGACGATTTCGCATGACGCAAATATAATATGTCACCATCAAAGGCACAAACTATTCCTTATGTTTTCCACTGACGCCTACACCCGGAACACCACTACCGGCCGCTACCGGCCATCCGGATCATAAACCGTAGCGACCATTACAGCCCCCCCGACACGGCTTCGCCTTCGTTGAGTCGCAGCGCTACCCACCGTGGAAGACGATTTCGCATGACGCAAATAT